>JAILDQ010000051.1 GCA_024689365.1 Treponema sp.
CGTTTCCATCGGCATTCCTTTTGGCTTGATGGTGGCAAAGGCCGGCTATCCCTGGTGGCTCGCGCCCTTGATGAGCGTGACCATGTACACGGGAACAGGCCAATACATCGCCATCGGAATGTTCGCGGCCGGAGCGAGCCTTGCGCAAATAATGCTCATACAAGTCTTGGTCGGAATCCGCCACATTTTCTACGGCCTTTCCCTTTTGACAAAATTCAAGGGGCTTGGAAAATGGAAGGCCTTTTTGGTTTACGCCCTTACCGACGAAACGTACGCAGTCTTGTGCTCGGTGGAAGCGCCGGTCGGAAAAAAGCCGGGCCCCTTTTACAGCGCCATAGCCGCCCTTGACGAATTTTACTGGACCTTGGGCGCGACCATCGGAGCATTGGCAGGAAGCCTAATAAAATTCCCCTTGGACGGCGTCGACTTTGCCCTCACCGCCCTCTTCTGCGTAATATTGACCGAACAGATTTTGGCAAGCAAGGATTTCCTTCCGCCTGCGATTGGAATCGGGGCGGCTGTAATCGCGGCAGTCTTGGAAAGGACGGGCATTCTGCCAAACGGAAACATGCTCTTGGCGGCCCTTGCCTTGGGAATCGCGGT
This sequence comes from Treponema sp., assembly GCA_024689365.1. Classification (GTDB taxonomy): domain Bacteria; phylum Spirochaetota; class Spirochaetia; order Treponematales; family Treponemataceae; genus Treponema_D. The sequence goes on from JAILDQ010000051.1 coordinate 604, forward strand.
CTTGGCAATGGCCCGCGGAAGGAAAATGGCAAAAGAAGAAACAAGGCCTTTGGCTGAACCAGCCTCGGGAGGCCAAGAATGAGCTCTCCGATGACAGTGGCGCTTACAATAATTTTGACAAGCCTTTTGCTGCTCTTTTACAGGGGAGCGCCCTTTTTGATTTTTTCAAAAAAAGAGCCGCCCGCCGCGTTAAGATTCATAGAGAAATGCCTTCCGCCTTTGATAATCGCGACCCTCATCGTTTATTGCCTAAAGGACTTGGACTTTGCCTCAAAGCCATACGGAGGGCCACATTTCATCGCAATCGCGGCCACAATTCTCCTTCATTTATGGAAGAAAAATTCGATGGTGAGCATTTTTGGCGGAACGATTCTATTCATGATTTTAAGCAGAATTATCTAGCGGTTTTTGGGCTTGGGCGAAAAGGCCCGAAAGCCGTCAAAGGGCAAAATCGCCTCAAATTTTTTCAAAATTCCTATTGACAAAAAGGCGTAATAACATCATTCTATCGACTATGCGTTCATTCGGCATTAAGCCGCCTGACTATGGCGGTGAAGATTAAAAGATACAGAGGCTCGTGGAATTGAAAGGCAGTCAAGTTACCATCGACCATGTCTCAAAGCGTTTCGGCGATTTTGTCGCGCTTGACGACATCAACTTTACGATTAAGCCCGGCGAGTTTTTCTCGCTGCTAGGCCCTTCGGGATGCGGAAAGACAACTCTTTTGCGCATTATTGCGGGATTTGAATTTCCTGACGAGGGAGTTGTTTTGTTCGACGATAAGAACGTCATTCCTTTGGCCGCCAACAAGCGGCAGTCGAACACTGTGTTTCAAAACTACGCGCTTTTCCCGCACCTTAGCGTTTACGAAAACGTGGCCTTTCCCTTGCGCCTAAGAAAAGCTCCCAAAGAAGAAATCGACGAAAAAGTAAAGCACTACTTGCGCTTGGTTCAGCTTGAAGCCCACATGAGCAAAAAGCCGAACCAGCTTTCGGGCGGCCAAAAGCAGCGCGTCGCGATTGCCCGCGCCTTGATCAACGAGCCGAAAGTTCTTTTGCTTGACGAACCCTTGAGCGCCCTTGACGCAAAGCTTAGGGCAAACCTTTTGCTTGACCTTGACGCGCTCCACGACAAAATCGGAATCACATTCATTTACGTCACCCACGACCAAAGCGAGGCGCTTTCGGTCAGCGACAGAATCGCGGTTATGAATTCCGGCCACGTATTGCAGGTTGGAACTCCGTTTGAAATTTACGAAAGCCCGGCCACTCAGTTTGTGGCCCAGTTCATCGGCGACACAAACCTCTTTGAGGCGGAAGTAGTGGCTTGCGTCGAGCACAAGGATCCAAACGGAAGAGAGGATTGGATGGTCACTTGCAAGGTTCCAGCCTTGGGCCGCCAGGCTTCCCTTTCCACCGACACCGCGGAACAGCAGAATTTGGACAAGTACATGATGGTCACCGACTACGAGCACACTGAGCCCGGACAAAAAGTGGCCTTCACAATTCGCCCTGAAAAAGTCCGCATCACAAAGCAAGAGCCTGACACCGGCGGAAGAACGGACATCAACGTTTACAAGGGAATCGTAGAGGAGCCGATTTATTCCGGCTTCCAGTCAAAATTCTACGTTCGCTTGGAGAACGGCGCCCTTGTGAAGATTTTCAAGCAGCACACAAACTATATGGAAAACGGCCCCGCCATTCAATGGAAGGACGAGGTTTACGTTTCTTGGTCTGCGGAAGACGCCTACCTTGTCGAAGACATTGAAAAATAGAGGCTGCCATGCAAGATACTGCTAAAGAAACAAGGGCTTTTAAAAAGCCCAACCCCGGCCCCTTTTACGCTTGGCCAATGGGCTTGTGGTTCACAATATTTTTCATCGCTCCGATTGTCATAATCGTTTGCTACTCCTTCATGAAGCGCGACGTTTACGGCGGCGTTGTCGGAGAGTTCACGCTAAAGGCCTACAAGCAAATGCTGGACCCCGCCTACGGAAGAATATTTTTGCGCACCCTTTTCATCTCGGGCCTTTCAAGCTTTTTGTGCATCGCCATTGCCCTTCCCTGCGGATACGCGATTGCCAGAAGCCGCCATCAAACGCTCTTTTTGATTTTGGTCATAATTCCCTTCTTGACAAATTCCCTCATCCGCATTTTCGCTTGGATGACGATTTTGGGAGACAACGGCTTGCTGAACTCATTCTTGCGCCTCTTGCATTTCGCGCCGCGCAAATTCATGTTCACAAAGGGGGCGATTGTTCTTGTAAGCGTTTACATGTACTTGCCCTACGCGATTCTTCCGATTTTCACAAGCGTGGACCGCTTTGACTTCAGCTTGCTCGAAGCGGCGCGGGATTTGGGCGCGACAAAATCCCAGTCAATGACTAAGGTTTTGATTCCTGGAATCAAGAGCGGAATTTTAAGCGCCTTGATTTTCACCTTCATTCCGATTTTCGGACAATACACCGTTCCGCAAATGGTCGGCGGAAAAGACAGCTACATGCTCGGCAACATCATCGTTGACCAAGTCCAAAAAGCCAGAAACTGGCCGCTCGCCTCAGCCTTCAGCCTTGTAATCACAATCGTTTCAATGGCTTCAATCCTGTGGATGCTCACTTCAAGCAAAAAGGAAGCGGACCTCAAAAAGTCTTCGGCGAAAGAGGATTTGGCCGCCAACATGAACGGACCAATCATCGCGAAAAACCTTGGAGGCCTTAAATGAAAAGAAATCCCTTCAAGATGTTCAACAAGCCAAAAAAGCTTTCAGAGCCCACAAGGCACGCAAAGCGCTCTTGGAAAAAGCGCTCGCCGTCCTTTGGCTTTTCAAACGCCACGCTGGCCCTGACTTTAGTCTTTTTGTTTTTGCCCCTTTTTGTAATCGTATTCTTTTCTTTCAACGAAGCGAAGGATTCAACTTGGACAAAATTCTCTTTGGTTTGGTACGAAAAGTTGATTTTTGGCTCGGGAGATTTGTGGTCGTCTTTGTGGAACAGCGTTTTTGTGGCAATCGTCTCTTCATTGGTGGCGACAGTTTTGGGAACCTTGGCCGCGATTGGAATCACTTGGTACAAATTCAAGGGCCGCAATTACATTCAAACCACAAGCTTTTTGCCGATGGTTTTGCCGGAAGTTATTATGGGCGTTTCCCTTTTGATTTTCTTCAGCGGAATAAAAATGTCCCTTGGCTTGACGACGATTTTCATCGCGCACACGACTTTCTGCATGCCTTTCGTTTACTTGATGGTCAGCGCCAGAATCGACGAGTTTGACTATTCCATTATAGAAGCCAGCCACGACTTGGGCGCGAACGAAGTCCAGACTTTGTTCAAGGTGATTCTTCCGGCGATTATGCCAGGAATCGTTTCAGGCTTTATGATGAGCGTAACGATGTCTTTGGAAGACTACGTAATCACCTTCTTGGTTTCGGGTCCGGGAAGCACAACCCTTCCGCTTTACGTTTACTCGATGATTCGTTTTGGAGTGAGTCCGGTAATCAACGCGCTTTCGTTTGTGTTGATTATTGCGATTTGTTTCGTTACAATAATATTAAGAAAAAGCGTCAAGAGCTTTGCCTCTTCGCGCTAAATTTTATTTAAGGAAGTTTTATGAACAAAAGCGTCATTAAAATTTTCGCGCTTGCATTCGCAAGCCTTTCGTTGGCCAGCGTCATTTCATGCTCAAAGAAAGACGACAGGACTTTGTATCTTTACAACTGGACCTACTACACGCCTGACCAAGTTCTCCGCGACTTTGAAAAAGAATTTTCTTGCGTTGTAAAAGTCGACAGCTACGCCTCGAACGAGGAAATGTATTCAAAGCTTAAGGCTGGGGCGAAAGGCTACGACATCGTTGTTCCGTCCCAAGACTATGTTTCAATTATGATAAACCAGGGAATGCTTCGTCCCTTGGACCAAAGCAAATTCACAAACAGGGGAAAAATCAACCCGATCGCCATCGAAAAGGCGACTTACGACCCTGACATGAAATACGCCGTGCCCTACTATTTTGGAGCCGCGGGAATTTCCGTAAACAAAACAAAAGTGAAAGGCGACTACAAGCGCGACTGGAGCATATTTGCCGACCCGCGCTTTGCAGGCCACGCCACTATGATGGACGACATGCGCGAAGTTATGGGCGACGCCTTGGTTCACTTGGGCTACGGCGTCAATTCCTTGAACGACTCTGAGCTGGACGCTGCCGAAAAATTGATTGAAAAAGAATGGAAGCCAAACCTTGTGAAGTTTGACGCGGAAAGCTTTGGAAAGTCTTTCGCTTCGGGCGATTTTTGGCTTTGCCACGGATACGCGGAAGTCATTTACGGCGAAGTTCCGGAAGAAAAGTGGGACGAAACGATTGACTTCTTCATTCCTGAGGAAGGCGGAGCCGCTTACCTTGACAGCATGTGCATTCTCAAGGACGCAAAGCATGTTGACTTGGCGAACGAATTCATCAACTACATTCACCGCCCGGAAGTTTACGCGAAATTCTTGGACGCATTCAACTTTCCTTGCTTTGTGAATTTGGAAGCCGCAAAGTACATGACAAGAAAGCCTATGTACGAAGCAAGCCAAATGAACAACTGCGAACTCAAGAACGACGTTGGCGAAGGCTTGGATAAATTTAACGAGCGCTGGCAAAGAATACGCTACACCGAATAGGGCGTTCTCACATCGGATTCTGTCGCGGCCGCAATAGGCCGCCAAAATAAATTAGAGGTTGGATAAATAAGGAGATTCACCATGAAAAAAATTTCAAAATTGCTGGGCGCGCTCGCAGCCGCGCTTTGTCTTTTCTCTTGCGCCAAAAAAAACGACAACACCCTTTACCTTTACAACTGGACCTACTACACGCCAGAGAAAGTAATTGAAAAATTTGAAGCCGAATTCAATTGCAAAGTCAAATTGGACAGCTATTCAACTTGCGAAGAAATGTATTCAAAGCTTCGCGCCGGAGCGAAAGGCTACGACGTTGTAATTCCTTCAAACGACTTTGTTTCAATCATGATAAAGCAGAACATGCTTCAAAAAATCGACAAGTCAAAAATCACCAACGCCGACAAAATCAACCCTGGCGTTTTAATGATGTTGGACTTTGACAGCAATATGGAATGGTGCGTTCCCTACGCCTTGAGCGCCACGGGAATCATGGTGAACAAAACAAAGGCTCCAAAAGATTACGCCCGCGACTACAGCATTTTGGCCGACCCGCGCTTTGCAGGCCACGCCACAATGATGGACGACGCGCGCGAAGTTTTTGGCTCGGCCTTGCTCAGCCTTGGCCACGACATGAACAGCCTCAACGACAATGAACTTAAGGAAGCCTTTGACTTGGTTCACAATAAATGGAAGCCAAACCTTGTAAAGTTTGACGCGGAGGCTTTTGGAAAAACTTTCGCAAGCGGAGACTTTTGGCTTTGCCAGGGCTACCCGGAAATCGTTTACGGCGAAGTTGACGAAAGCCGCTGGGAAGACACAATCGACTTTTTCATTCCTGAAGTTGGAGGACCGGCAACTCTTGACTGCATGGTTATTCTTAAAGACGCGCCCCACCCAGAGCTTGCAAATGAATTCATCAACTTTATCCACAGGCCTGAAAACTACGCGCTCTTCATCGACGAGTTCCGCTATCCATGCGTAGTAAACCCAGACGCCCTTCAATACGTTACCACAAAGCCGATGTACGATCCCCAGCAGGCGCTTAACTGCACTCTCAAGGCGGACTTAGGAAACGGCTTGGACAAGTACCACGAGCTTTGGCAGCAGGTTCGCTTTAATTAATTCGATACTCAACAAAACGAAGCCTTCCTTCTTGAACGCAAGCCTTAATTTCCCGCTCGCGTTTGGAAAGGGAGGCTTCTCCGCTTTTCACTTCAATCAATAAAATTTCTTTTATTTCACCGCCATCGGCGGCTCCGGAAAAGGCCACAAAGTCAACCGGTTTTCCGACAAAGCGAGCGTCCGCGGGATTGCAGGGAAAGCCGGGCAAAAAGGGAGCCACTTGCTCGCCGGCCAAACCGCCCAAAACGGCTCTGGATTTTTTTACCGCGTCAGCGCGTTCGGCCGCGATTCTCTTTGAAAGCCTTGCGTTAATCACAATTCGAGAAAAAAGGCTTCCGAAAAAAAAGGCTATCGAGAAAAAAACGAACAATGAAAAAACAAGGATAAAAAAGGCTTTGGGATTTTGCGCGAAAAGCGCTGACAATTGACTAAAAAAAGTTTTGAGCATAAAATAATTCTAGCATAAAAATCATAAAAAGAAAATGCTCCAGGTCGCGCGTTTTTTTGTTTGCCCACAAGCGAGGTTAAATTTCATGTCCAATATTCAAGACTATTACAAAAAATGCGAACAGTGCCCCCGCGCTTGCGGCGTTGACAGGAGCGCCGGACAAAAAGGCTTTTGCGGAGAAGACATGAAACTCCGGGCGGCCGTGGCTTGCCTTCATTTTGGAGAAGAGCCCTTTGTTACGGTCTTTGGCGGAAGCGGAACGATTTTTTTAAGCGGCTGCGCGCTTGCCTGCGCCTTTTGCCAAAACTACCAAATAAGCCAAAAAGGCTACGGCTCCAATTTGTCAAAAGATGAATTTGCAAGCCTCTGCCTAAAATTGCAGGACGCAGGCGCCGAAAACATAAATCTTGTCACGCCCAGCCACCACATTCCCCTATTGGCCGAATATTTGACGGCCGCCCGAAATCTTGGGCTTTCGATTCCTATTTGCTGGAACTCAAGCGCCTATGAAAGCGTTCACAGCCTGGAGCTTTTGCGCGGTTTGGTTGACATTTGGCTTCCAGACTTAAAGACCTTGAACAAAGCTCTTTCAAAAAAACTTTTCAACGCGGAAGATTACCCCGAGAGCGCGAAAGCCGCGCTTTTATGGATGATGGAAAATTCCCCGCTAAAAATCGTTGAAGTCAAAAAAAAGGGGCAAACAAAAGAAAAAATTTTAAGCGGAACGATTGTCCGCCATTTATTTTTGCCAGGCCATTTTGAAGACAGCGCGGACGTTTTGGAATGGCTCAAAGAAAACGCGGACGGAAGGGCGATAATATCCTTGATGTCCCAATACACGCCGGTTCCATTTAAGGAAGAGCAAGAAGCCGCTAAAAAAAGAAAGTCGGCGCTGGAAGGCCTTCAAAACCGCCTTGTCTCAAAAGAAGAAGATTCCGACCTTCGCGACTTGGTAGAGGCCTATGACTTTGACTGCCTTTTTTACCAAGAATTGAGCGACGACACAAGCTGGCTTCCAGACTTCACAAGGCCGCAGCCTTTTGGAAACAAGCTGGCAAAGGTCATTTGGCACGCGTAGCTTTTAGGCATACTATAATCACAAATCCCGCGAAAATTTTTCTACCTCTTTTTTAAATTCAATGTTATAATTGAAGAATGAATGAATCACTTCTCAAAAAAATGACCGGAGTGGCTGTTCCGCTTGGCGCCCTCTACACAAAAGAATGTCCCGCCATCGGTGAATTTCCCGCTCTCAAAAAATTCGCAAGCCTTTGCAAAAGCGCTGGCCTAAAAATAATTCAACTGCTTCCCGTAAACGACACAGGAACGCAAGTTTCGCCCTACTCAGGACTGTCGGCCTTCGCGCTTCATCCAATTTACGTTTGCGTAAAAGACTTGCCGGAATTTCCAGACCTTTACAAAAGCGATAAAAATTTCAAGAACGAATACGACTTGTTTTTGCAATTTCATCCTTACAAAAATCGCTACGACTACCAACTGATTCTTGACAAAAAAATCGCGCTAATGATGCGCCTCTACCAAACTACGGAAAGCGCGAAAACAGGCAAAGCCAGCGCCGACCTTGCCGCGTGGATAAAAAAGAACGATTGGGTCAAAGCCTATTGCGTTTACAAAAACTTAAAGTGGAAGTACATGCAAGCCACTTGGAAGGATTGGAAAAAGGAAGACCAAGTTCCTGGAATGGAAGAAATCACCAAAAGGTGGAATTCCGCCTCACTAAAAAAAGACCAGCTCTTTTACGCTTGGCTTCAAATGCGGGCCCACGAGCAATTTGCGCAAGCGGCCGCCGCGGTAAAAAAAGCGGGAATAATTCTAAAAGGCGACATGCCGATTATGATGAACGAAGATTCCGCCGACGCTTGGGCTTTGCCGGAATTTTTTGACCACACATTAAGGGCCGGCTCTCCCGCCGACGCTTCAAATCCAAGCGGCCAAAACTGGGGCTTTCCAACATACAATTGGAAAAACCTTAAGGCCGAAAAATATTCTTGGTGGAAGGACCGCCTTAAAAGCGCCGAGCAATATTACAACGCCTACCGGCTTGACCACATATTGGGCTTTTTTAGAATTTGGGCGATTCCTTCAAAAGAATGCACGGCGCTTTTGGGAAGAAGCGAGCCAGGCCTTACAATAAGCCGAGACGAATTGCTTGAGGCCGGCTTTAACGAAGGCCGCATCCATTGGCTTTCCGAGCCTCACGTTCCGACAGGCGACGTTGACTACTTTACTTGGAATCACGACGCTTCCACAAAAATTCTTGAAAAAGTCGCGGTAAAGCTTCCTGGCGAGGAACTGTGGAATTTCAAAAGCTCCATAAAAGGCGACAAGGACATTTACGAAGCCAACTTTGACGGCTTGTGCCAAAAAGACGCTGAAGGAAAAATCAAGGACGCGCTCGCAAAAAAATGGCGGGACAGAACTTTGCGCGAAATCAAAAAAGACAAATTCATCGCGCTTTGGACTTACCAAAACACCTACCCTTGGACAACCTTGAACGGCGAGGAAAAATCAAAGCTTCAGGCGCTCGTTGACCAAAAGAGACAAAAGGAAGAAGGCCTTTGGAAAAAACAAGCCGAAGACATTTTGGGCGAACTCACAAAGAGCGTTCAAATGGTTCCTTGCGGCGAAGACTTGGGCGTAAACCTTTCCTCAGTGCCGGAAGTCATGGGCCAAAATAAAATTCTCCGCCTTAACGTGGTTCGCTGGAGCCGCGATTGGCAAAAAGACAGCTCTCCCTACATTCAATTTTCAGACTATCCAAGCTTGAGCGTAACGACCACAAGCGTTCACGATTCCTCAACAATCCGCCAATGGTGGAACGAAGAAAAAGAAAGCGCTTCGGCCTTCTTTAAGGCGAACGGAAAATTCTTCGCGGACAACGGAATCTACGAAAACAATTTTTCTGAATTCACGGAAAAAACAGCCCGCTCAATTTTGGAAGCGGCGGCGTCTACAAACAGCCTTTGGGCCATTCATCCCTTGCAGGACTTTTTGTACTTGCAAAAAAAGTATTGGCTCGAAGACGCAAAAGACGAGCGCGTGAACATTCCCGGCCAAGTGAACGACTTCAACTGGACTTACAGAATGCCAGCGAGCGTTGAGGAACTGTCTGAAGACAAGGCTTTGCTTGACGAAATTAAATTCCTTGCAAAAAAGCATATCTAGGTTTATAATAGGAAGATAATATGACAATTTCTTACAATGAATTCCACGTTTCAAAAGACATCCGAGACAAATGCAATTTTGACGCTTCCCTTTATTCTTCAAGCGGAAACGTCATCATCACCGACTTAAAGAAAGTCAGAATCTTCGCCGAAAAACTCAACCAATACTATGACAAAATCGGCCTAAGCGAAAAACGAATCAGCGCCGGCCAATTGAACGCGATGGGCTTGATTGACGAAATCTTGCACTACGTTTCAATGCTCTACCGCCGCGACGGAATAAAGTCTTCTTTTGAAGGCTTGCTCAAAAATTTGGACGAAAAAATCGGCAAGGAAAAAATCGACGAAATGCTCTTGCAATTCACCGCTGAATTTCCGCCGACCGCAGTTTACCGCGGCGAGCTCACAGCCGAGCAATACTTGTCGATGACGGCGATTGATTCAGGAACGGGCCTTGAGCGAACAAACAGGGAATCGACATTTGAAGAAATGATGATGCTTCACTTGGCCAACGAAAATCCCGCTTTTTCAAAATTCTCCGTCTTGTTCAGCGAAATCAAATTGAGAAAAAATCCCCTTTACGCGGAGGCCTGGGAAGAAACTCAAAAGTATTTTAAGGAGCAGCCAAAATTCGGCCCCTTTAACAACGACTTCATCACATTCTTGCGCGAGCCTGTGGCCTTCAGCCCAAAAAGCCTTAGAGGCCAGCTCCAGTACATCTTAAAGCATTGGATGTACCTTATCGGCGAATGGCTCAAAAAACGCCTCTTGGCAAGCCTTGACACCCTCAGCGAGGAAGAAAAGGCCGCTTGGCGCGGAGTCAAGGGCGGCGAAGTTGACATGGCTCCTTACAGCTACGACAATTTGATGAACGAATACGAGCGCTATTCGCCCGACCGCGACTGGATGCCAAAAGTAGTCTTGATGGCAAAAACGATTTTGGTTTGGCTTTACCAGCTGACCAAAAAGTACGGCCGCCCGATTGAGCGCTTGGACCAGATTCCTGACGAAGAGTTGGACATCTTGCGCGACGAAGGCTTTACGGGCCTTTGGCTCATCGGCCTTTGGGAACGCTCGAACGCCTCAAAAAGAATCAAGCAAATCTGCGGAAACCCTGAAGCGGCTTCTTCCGCCTATTCATTGATGGACTACACTATCGCCGGAAACCTTGGCGGTTGGGACGCCTTGGACAATTTGCGCCGCCGCCTTTGGGTTCGCGGAATCAGGCTTGCAAGCGACATGGTTCCAAACCACACGGCTATGGACAGCCGCTGGGTTGTGGAGCGGCCGGACCTCTTTATGCAAAGAAGGGACTGCCCCTTCCCCCAGTATTCATTCAACGGAGAAAATTTGAGCCACGACGGCCGCGTCGGAGTTTACTTGGAAGACCATTACTATTCCAAGAGCGACTGCGCCGTTGTCTTCAAGCGGGTTGACAACCAGACTGGAGACGTCCGCTACATTTACCACGGAAACGACGGAACCGGAATGCCTTGGAACGACACCGCGCAAATCGACTTCCTAAATCCAGCCGCGCGCGAGGCGGTCATTCAAGACATTTTGCACGTTGCAAGAAACTTCCCGATCATCCGCTTTGACGCAGCGATGGTTTTGGCAAAAAAACACATCCGCCGCTTGTGGTATCCGGAGCCGGGCCACGGAGGAGACATCGCAACCCGCAGCGAATACGCGATTTCAAGCCAAGCCTTTGAGGACGCGATTCCGAACGAGTTCTGGCGCGAAGTCGTTGACCGCGTTGCAAAAGAAGTTCCTGACACCCTGCTTTTGGCGGAAGCCTTCTGGATGCTCGAGGGCTACTTTGTCCGAACACTTGGAATGCACCGCGTTTACAACTCCGCCTTTATGAATATGCTCAAAAAGGAAGAGAACCAAAAGTATCGCGACACCGTTAAGAACACTATAAAATTCGACCCGCAGATTCTAAAGCGCTACGTGAACTTTATGAACAACCCCGACGAAGAGACCGCCGTGGCCCAGTTCGGAAAAGGCGACAAGTACTTTGGCGTTTGCGCCTTGATGGTAACGATGCCAGGCCTTCCGATGTTCGGACACGGACAAATCGAAGGCTTTGAAGAAAAATACGGAATGGAATACACCAGGGCCTACCGCGACGAAAAGCCCGACGAAGGCTTGGTGAACGCCCACTGGCAATTCATATTCCCTCTTATGAAAAAACGCTACCTCTTTGCCCAAGTTGAAGACTTCCTCTTCTACGACGTTTGGGACAACGGACATGTAAACGAAAACATTTTCGCCTACTCCAACCGTTGCGGAAACGAATGGGCGGTAGTATTCTACAACAACAAGTACGAGCGCGCGTCAGGCTGGATAAAACAGTCTTGCGAATATGCGGTCAAAACCGGAAACGGCGACGACAAGGCTATGGTTTCGCGCTCAATAAGCGAAGGCTTGTCATTGACGGCGGAAGACGACAAATACTTGATTTTCCGCGAGCACCGATCAAACCTTTGGTTCGTCCGAAAATGCTCTGACATTTGCCGCGACGGAATGTTCATCACCTTGAACGGCTTTGAATGCCAAGTAATGCTTGACATCCAGCAAGTCACGGACACCTTGGACAAAAAATGGAGCACTCTCAACCGAGTTTTAGCCGGAAAAGGCTGCTCAAATCTTGAAGTTGAATGGGAAGAAATTCGCTACAGGGAATTGTACGCCTCTCTCAAAGCCTTCGCCGGAAAAGAATTCTTTGAAAAGGCCTTGCCTGTCGTCAAAAAGCCGACTGCGGCCGCAATCAAAAAATTCATCGACGGCGTAAAAAAGCCCGGCTTGGACTTCTACAAAAAGGCGGACGAGTTCCGCGCAATCGACCACAAAATCTTTGGCGAGCCCTTCAAGGCGCTTTCGGCAGCCGCCGCAAAAAAATCCGCGGAAAGCCAGTTCAAAGCCTTTGAGAAAAACTTCAAGGCTGTTTGCAAAATTCTTTCAACAAAAAAAGCGGCGAAGGATTTGGCAAAGGCAAAGAACGCCTCGGAATTCATTCTTTGCGGCGCGGCCAAAAATTGGTCAAGCCCGGAGATTCTTCTTTCAAAGGCCCTTGCCCTAAGCCTTTCGGAGCGCGACTTTGCCTCAAGATGGTCGCTTGACAGAAAGCTTTGCGAAGCCATGCAAGAGGCCGGAGTTGAATGGAACAACCAGCGCGACATTCTTTACCGAGCCTTTGTCCTTGCAAAAATCTCAGGCCTAAAGATTGACTCAAAGAGCCAAAAGAAATCGGCCCTTGCCCTAGCCTCTTTGTGCTGCGAAAGCAAGGACGCTGTCGCCCTAAGCCGAGCCAACAATTTTGACAACATCGTATGGTTCAACAAGGAAGAGCTTGACCGAAGCCTTTTCTTGGCCGCCCAAAACGAACTCTTGCTTGGCGCAAGTTCTGAAAAAGACATTTTGGCCTTTTACAAAGTCTTGGCCGCCGCGCAAGAAAAAGCAGAGTACAAGTGCCGCGCCTTTGTAGAAAGCTTTGAGCCTCCCAAGCCCAAAGCCAAAAAGACTCCGGCAAAGAAAACTGCGGAAAAGAAAAGCGCCGCGACAAAAGCGACAAAGAAGACTTCCGCAAAAAAAGCGACGGCTAAAAAAGAGCCCGTAAAGAACGAGGCAAAAAAATCCGCGGCAACAAAGACTACGGCAAAGAAGGCCGCGGCGACTGCAAAGAAAGCGACAACGGCAAAAAAGCCTCTTGCAAAAAAAACGGAGACAAAAAAAGCCAGTCCTGCAAAAGAAACAAAAAATGTAAAGCCTGCAAAGAAAAGCGCCGAAAATAAAGTAACAAAGAAAGTTGCAAGCCCTGCAACTAAAAAAACGTCCAAGGCAAAGTCCGCCGCAAAAGTGACGGAAACTTTGGAAAAAAATAAAAAGGCTTTGAAAAAAGCCGGGGGAAGTAAAATGGCAGAGGAAAAAAAATCAACTGCTAAAAAGCCGGTTGCCAAAAAGGCCGCCGCAACAAAGAAGCCCGCTGCGGCAAAAAAGACAGCGGAAAAGAAAACTGTAGCCAAGAAGACCACTGCTAAGAAGACTACGGCTGCAGCCAAAAAGGCTCCCGCAAAGAAAACTGCGGAAAAGAAAACTGTAGCCAAAAAGGCCACAACAAAGAAGGCCACGGCGACAGCAAA
>JAILDQ010000060.1 GCA_024689365.1 Treponema sp.
AAGGGAATCGTTCCCACTTTGGAAGCGCTCAAGATGGCTAAAGAACGAGAACTCGACCTTGTTGAAGTAGCTCCAACTGCAAATCCGCCTGTATGCAAAATACTCGATTTCGGAAAATACCGCTTTGAACAGGAGAAAAAACTCCGAGACTCCAAGAAAAAGCAAAAGGTATTAAAACTAAAAGAGATCAGGATGCAGCCCAAAATTGGACCGGGCGATCTTGACACGAAAGCTAAGCATGTACAAGAATTCCTTGACGACGGCAACAAGGTGAAAGTAACGATTCGTTTCCGCGGACGCGAACTTGCCCACACAGACCTGGGATTTGGAGTTCTTGAAGAAGTTTTAAAAAGGCTTACTTCGGCGTATGTCATCGAAAAGCCGGCCGCTATGGAAGGCAAGTTCATGTCGATGACAATATCATCAAAAGCCAAAAATTAAAGAGGTGTGTTATGCCTAAGATGAAGACAAAGAAATCCGCTTCAAAGCGCTTTTCGCTTACCGGAACAGGAAAGGTAAAGTACAAGAAAATGAACTTGCGCCATATTTTGACCAAGCGTTCACCCAAGAGAAAGAGACAGCTTCGCAAAGAAGGAATTCTTGCGGAATCAGAAGCAGCAAAAGTCAGGAAGCAGATGCTTCCCTACGGTTGATAGGAGCAAAATATGTCAAGAGCAGTAGACGGAACAAGAAGAGCCGACAGGCGTAAGAAAATCTTAAAGTTGGCCAAAGGCTTCAAAGGCCGCAGAGGAACAAACTTTAAAGCCGCCAAAGACGCGGTGACAAAAGCGCTCGACCACGCTTACACTGGCCGCAAAGACAAGAAAGGCGAATACCGCTCATTGTGGATTGCCCGTATCAACGCCGCCGTTCGCGACGAAGGCTTGTCTTACTCGCGCTTTATCGACGGCCTCACAAAGGCTGGAATCGCGATTAACCGCAAGGCCTTGTCTAACATGGCCATTGAAGATCCCAAAGCTTTCAAGGCAGTTGTAGAAGCCGCCAAAAAGGCCTTGGCCTAATAAAAGAGGACGCCAATGATTTCCGTTGAACAAATCCTTCTTTTGCAGCAAAAAGTTGAAAGCGCTGTTCAAAAAATCGAGCAGCTTAAATCAGAAAACGATGCTCTGCGCGCCGAGCGTTCAGAGCTCACAAAAGCGCTTTCTGAAAAATCGGAGTTGCTTTCACGCTTTAGCGATGACCAAAAGAAGATTGAAGACGGAATCCTGGGCGCCCTCAACCGCTTGGATTCAGTGGAAAACGCTCTGCTTGATTCAGGCGGAAACCTCAACAAAGTTGAGGCCCAAACAAACGCGACAAGCGCGCAAAATCCAGTCCCTACGGAAAGCGAGCCTGTAAAGCAAGAAGCGGCTCTAAGCCAGCCTTCATTCCAAAGCCAAGAGGTTCAAACAGCGCAAGCCGCTCCCTCTCAGGAAGAAACGCAAATTCAAGCTTCCAACGAAGAATCGCAGGACGACGGTTTGTTCGGCGGCGATTCCTTTGAAACGGAAGAAGAAGGCGACCCCGACATCTTTTAATTATTGATGGCAGTAATTCAAATAAATGTATTAGGAACATCGTTCGCTCTCAGAGCCGAAGAAGAGCTCCCCTACCTTGAAAAAATTCGAGACTACTACAAAAACGTTTGCGATGAAATTCAAAAAAACGACGGCATTCAAGACCAAAAGCAAACCGCGGTTTTGGCAGGAATTTTAATCGCCGACGAGCTTTTTAAGGAAAAACAAAAAGCGATAGAAGCCAAGGATTCCGTCCAAAAAGAAAGGGACAAAAGCGACCCTTTGGCCGATATGGAAGCCGACCGCCTTACAAAAAAAATGATTGAAAAAATCGACCAGGCGCTTAAATGACAAAACGCGTTTTGGTTGACGCGGATTCATGCCCGCAAAGAGTTCGCGGCTATTTGTTGTCGCAAGCCAAAAAAAAGCCTTTTGAACTTTATTTCGCTGCAAACAAAGAAATCGCCGCCGACGGAGAGCCGCAGAATTTCCATATGATAATTTGCCCCGCGCAAAGCCAGGCCGCTGACAATTGGATTTTGCAAAACGCGGCTCTTGGAGACATAATCATAACGAGAGACCTTCCGCTTGCGAAGGCCTTGACCGACAAGGGCTTTTTGACAATCAACGACAAGGGGAAAATTTTTACAAAGGAAAATCTTGTCAGGCCGCTAAAAGAGCGGGAGCTAAGCCTTCAAATGAGCCAACTGGGATTGGGAACAAAGAAAAAGAATTCCTACGGCCAAAAAGAATTTGAGCTTTTCGCAAAAACCTTCAACGAAGAAATCCAAAAATGACAAGGTCTGGCAAGGCCAAAAACCACGCGCGCTAATCGCCGTAAGAATTGCTGATTGCAATCAAGCGGTCTTTGATTTGCATAAAGGCGTCGACAATTTCAGGATCAAATTGAGTGCCAGCAGACTTTTGAATTTCATTGACAGCGTCTTCCATCGTCCACGCCGGCTTATAAACGCGCGCGTGGCTCAATGCGTCAAAGACATCGGCGACAGAAACGATTCTCGCCGCCAAAGGAATTTCTTCGCCCTTTAGGCCTTCCGCTTTTGGGAGTGGATTGCCCTGCTCGTATTTGGTCCAATCCAACTTTCCTGGATAGCCGCGGCTTCCGTCCCACCATTCGTGGTGGCGCAAGTTGATGTCTTGGCACATTTCAAAAAGCGGCGACTTGAAGTTTTCAAAAAGCTGGGCTCCCAAGCAAGTGTGGCTGTTCATAAGGGCGCGCTCGTCGTCGTCAAAGCGGCCGGGCTTTTTTAGAATTTTGTCTTCGATTCCAATCTTTCCAAAGTCGTGGCACTTGCTGGCAGTGGCCAAAGAGTCTCGGAATTTTTCGCGGGTGGCTTCGTCAACCTTGTGGTTAAAGGCCCAGCGGTCGTAAATTTCCACGGAGA
This sequence comes from Treponema sp., assembly GCA_024689365.1. Taxonomy (GTDB): domain Bacteria; phylum Spirochaetota; class Spirochaetia; order Treponematales; family Treponemataceae; genus Treponema_D. The sequence goes on from JAILDQ010000060.1 coordinate 2,924, forward strand.
ATTTTGAGACGCGGTTTACGTGCATTCCCGTTTCTTTTGGGTCGCGCATATTGGCCATGGCTGTCATGGTTTCAATCAAGTCGCGGCGGCTCTTGGCTTGGCCCAAGGCGTTGGCGGCGTTGGCCGCAAAGTGGTTTATGTAAAGAACCGCGTCTTCGTCAAATTCTATGTATTCGCCTTCGTCATTTTTTCTGTTTATGATTTGAAGCACGCCGAGCAAGCTTGAGTCCGCGATTTTTAGCGGAATCGTAAGCATCGACTTGGTATGATAGCCAGTCGTTTTGTCCGACGAAGGGTTGAAGGAATACGGAACGTTGTCAGGCAAGGTGTAAGCGTCATGAATGTTAAGCGTCTCGCCGCTTAAGGCGACGTAGCCTGAAATCGATTTTTCTGTAATCGGAAACGAGAAAGCCATGTAGGGCAATTTTTCGCCAGGAAGAAGCTTTGAGCTTTGGGTGTCGTTTTGCGCGTATTTAATCGCAAGATTGTTTCCCTGAACTTCGTAAATCGAACCGGCGTCGGCGTTAACGATTTTTCGCGCTTCCGTCAAAATGCGTTCGAGCAAAACGTCGATGTCTTGAATCTCGTTTAGCTTTTGGTCAATTTCAAAAATGCTTTGAAGGTGCTTGCCCCTGTAGGCGGCGTTTGAAAGGGCCGCCGCCTCCGCCATTTCCAAAGCGGAAGAAATGCTCAAGGTCAAGTCTTGGGCGATTTCCAAATCGTCGTCGGTGAATGTCCGAATATTTCCGTCTTTGTCCAAGGCGTTGATGAGCTGCAAAACGCCAAGCACTCGGCCGCCCGCCACAAACAAGGGCAAGGCGATTGACGAAGTGGTTTTGTAGCCTGTCATCACGTCAGTTCCGATGTTGAACTTGTAGGGCTTTTCAGGCGGAATGTTGTAAGCGTCTTCGATATTCAAGGGCTTTTTGGAAATAACGCAATAGCCCGCGATTGAAGTTTTTGTTATTGGAAATGAGAACGAAACATAAGGCAATTCCTCGCCTTCCGCCAAATTCTTTTTTTGGGTGTCGTTTTGGGCGCATTTTATCGTGAGCTTTTTGTCTTCGACAAGATAAATTGAGCCCGCGTCCGACGGAATGACTTTTCTGGTTTGAGTCAGAAGAGAATTTAACAGGTCGTCAAAATCCTTGATGCTTGAAAGCTTGTTCTTAACTTTTTTCAACTCGCTCGTTTTCATTGCGTAATATATTATAAAATATTGCAGGCACTTTGTCTACAAAAAAATTTATCGGCCGAGCGTTTTTTGAAAAAGGCAAAAATAAATCGGCCCCGCCCCATTTTGCGCGTCAGGCAATATCGAAAAGCCCAAATCTTGCGCCTCAAATTTTGGAAGGGCGGCAAGGTCAAAAAAAGCCGCGATTTTTTCTTTTTCTAACCCTTGAATCTCCAAAAGCTCGGCCTCGCTTGCCGCGCGCGCGTTTGGGAATTTTTTAAGCAGGCGCTCGGCCACCATTGAATTTTCGTTTTTGTTCAAGGCGCACGTTGAATAAAGCAAATAGCCGCCCTCGTTTAAAAGCCTAAAGGCTGAGGACAAAAGCGCCCATTGCTGCATCGCAAGGCTCTTTACTCTGGCTGGCGACCATTGGTCCAAGTATTTTTGGTCGTTCAAAACATGGCGCTCGGAGGAGCAAGGCGCGTCAAGCAAAATCGCGTCATAAAAAGCGTCTTCCTTTTTGCACAAAAGGGCTCCGTCTCCGCATGAAACTTGAACCCGCTTTTGAAGGGATTCCGGCAAATGTTCGGCGACCACCCGGCGCAATCTTTGGCAGCGCTCAAATGACCTTTCGTTGCAACGAATAAAGGAATCCTCTTGCATTCGGCTTGCAAGGACAAGGCTTTTTCCGCCGGGCGCCGCGCACATGTCAAGAATATTCTTTGCGTCTTTTAAAGGAAGGCTTATGGCCGCCAAAACGCTGGCCGCGTCAAGATAGTAAGAAGGGCCTTCTAAAAAAGCCTTAAAGGGCAAGGGCTCGCTTTCTTTTAAAAGCGCTTCTTTCAAGAAGGGCCAGCGGCCTTCAAAAAGAGAGGAGTAATACCGCTCAAAGCCCTGCCCGCCCCTAAGGCTTTGGTCTTTATTTTTGCCCATACTTTTTCAGCGCCTCCTCATTTAATTTTTTGGCGCCGTAAAAGCGTTCCATTCTTTCTTGGACAGAAGGGCGGCCTTTTGGCAAAAGTATTTTTTGGCTTTCAAAATCATAGGCTAAAATTCCCGCGTCCAGCTTAAATGAAAAAACGCGCTTTATCGCTTCGTCGGCCGCCGCCCTAAAATCCAAATCAGAATCGTAAAGTTTTTTTACGCAAGTCCATTCGTTTATAAAACGCTTTTCGCTCATAAGAATGCAATCCACGCCTGAAAGAATCGCGCTCTTTACCGCCCGCTCGCTTGGGTAGCCGTTTTTTTCCAAGGCGGCCATAAAAATGTCGTCGCTAAAAACAAGGCCCTTAAAAGAAAGGCGGCCTCGCAAAAGGCCTTTAATCCAATAAGGGCTTAGGCTGGCGGGAATTTTTTTCAAGTCTTCGCCTTCAACTTGAACCAAAGCGTGGCTCATCAAAATGGCGGCGGGCTTTTCTTTTGCAAGGAAAGAAAAGGGCTCCAAAACATCCTTCTCCAATTCCTCTTTTGTATAAGTTAGAATCGGAAGCGCGAAATGCGGATCCACGCTGTTGTTTCCCGGAAAATGTTTTAGCGCGCAAGAGACCTTGTTTTGCTTGTAAGCGTCAATCGAGCAAGAAGCGTATTTTTTTACAAGCGCCGCGTCGCCAAAAGAGCGGCCGTCCAAAAATTTTTGGTTTGTGGAATTTTGAGTTTCCACAACGGGAGCCAAATTCAAGTCAAAGCCCAAGGCTCTCAACTGAATCGCGTTCAAAGAATAAAGCAAAAAGGCTTCTTTCACTGAAAGGTTTTTCGCCACCCATTCGTTTTCGGGCAAGGGGCCGGCCACATAACGCAAGCGGTTTACATAGCCGCCTTCCGCGTCAAGGCACAAAAAGGGCTCGGCGCAAGAATTGTCTTTTGCAAAAGCCCTGACAGAATCCGTAAATGAAGCGATTATTTTTGGATCGTCGGCGATATTGAAAGAAAAGAAAATGTAGCCGCCCGGAATCAAGGGCTTTTTTTGCCCGTCCTCTTCCAGCCATTCCACAAAGGAAAATTCTTTGGAGCCTTCAAGATTGATTACAAAAAGTTGAGCCAATCTTTCCCTTTGGCTCAAGGTCTTGATGTATTGGTCTAAGGCGGCGGATTTTTTTTCTTCAAGCAAGAGAAGCTGCTTTCTTGCCTCCATTCCGGCGCCGCGAATCTTTCTCTCTTTTTGATTTATTTTTGAAGAGCAAGAAAAAAGCGCGGCGCAAAAAAGGACGCAGGCAAAAAGCGCGGTTATTTTATGAGGCACGTTGTAAAAGCCGGAACGTATGTTACCAAAAGCAAAACAATCAATTGGACAATCAAGAACGGAAGAACGCCCTTGATGACTTGTCCGACCGGCTTTTTGAAAGTGTAGGAAGAAATGAACAAGTCCATTCCAACCGGCGGAGTCAAAAAGCCTATGCTCAAGTTCATGATGAAAATGACTCCGGCTTGAACTACAGGAATTCCAAAGGCGGCCGCGCTGTAGAGGAACAAGGGCGAAACAAGCAAAATCGCGGAATAAATGTCCATCAAGCAGCCGACAACCAACAAGGCCAGATTCATCAACAAGAGAAAGAGGAACTTGTTCTTTACATAAGTCGTGATGAAGGCCGTTACGGTTTCGGGAATGTTAGCGTCTTGCATCCAATAGCTCAAGGCGGCGGCCGCGGCGATGATGAACAAGATTCCGCCAGAAACAGGAACGCTGTCCGCGATTACGCGCGCGGTTTTCTTTACGTTAAAGTCGCGGCGGAACAAGAAGACCAAGGCCACCGCGTAAATTACAGCGAATGAAGAAACCTGGAACAAGTTGAAAAAGCCGGTAAAGTAAGTGACGCAAATCAATACAGGCAAAATCAATTCCGGAAGGCAATTCAAAAAGGACTTTCCGATTTGACTGATTGAAAAGCGGGGCCTGTTCTTGTTGTTGTCAAAAACAATTCCCAAGGCAATCATTGAAAAAGCCATAAGGCAGCCAGGAATCAAGGCGCCTACAAAAAGCGTGATTACGTCAAAGCCCGGCTCAAACTGGGTGATTACCGTATAGTTTGAAGAGGCGTACATAATGATCGCGACGCTAGGCGGAAACAAAAGGCCAACCGCCCCGGAAGAAGTTATGAGGCTTTCGGCCCGATCCTTTTCGTAGCCGGAACCAGTCAAAATCACCGCAAGCAAGGAGCCGAGCGCCAAAATCGTCACGCCCGAAACTCCCGTGAAGGTTGAGAAGAAGGTCAAGACCAAAACGGCCGCGACTACGGTTCCTCCCCTGAACCAGCCGAAAAGGGCGCGGAAGAGTTCAACAAAACGCTTTCCGGCGCTGCCTTGGGCCAAAACGTATCCCGCAATCGTAAAGAGAGGAATGGCGGCAATCGATTTGTCCGCCAATTTTGAATAGGCTTCGATTGGAATTACGTCGATGTAGCCGCCGGCCTTTGAAAAAATCACGTAAGTGATTCCGCTGATTACTACAAAAAGAGGAACGCCGGTAAAGGCCAAGGCAATCAAAACTATGACCCAAAGCAAAACGGTCTTGTCGCAAAAAGCGTTCCAAGCGTCAGCCAAGGCGTACAAGGCCGGCAAGTTTGAGTTTTCTGTCCAATACCAAATGATTCCGGTTACGGCGCTCATCGATGTCAAAACGCCAAAGACTGTTCCAACGATTGTCGCGGCCAAGGAAAGCTTTCCCTTTGAATTTTGGAAAAGCAAAATCAGAATCATCAAAAAGCAAAGGGGATAAAATGCAAAGTAAACTTTTTCCGCGAACATCAAAACTTTGTTGGTGAATTGGTCGGGATTGGCCACTTGCAAGAAGGAAGCCAAGAAAAGCTGGGTGATGATGACGGCTGTCGCAAAGGAGGCGACCGCTTTTATCACGCCCCTCGCTTTTTGTGGAAGCTTTTCCGTGATGTTGGCAAGGCTCAAGGCTCGGTTTTCGCGCCAAGTTATCAAGCCCGCCACGCAAGCAAAGACAAAGGCGATGTTTACGATAATCATGTCGGCGTTCATAACCTGCAAATGCAAGTTGTCCTGCATGATTTTTATCACAAGCGCCGTCACGCTCAAAATGGCGACAAGCGCGACCGCAAACGCGTCTTCAATCTTTTTTAGCATTAGTTGCCCCTAAATTTGTTAAGGAAAGCGGCGATTCGCTCGTACAAGCCCTTGTCGGCGACCGGCGTCTTTGAATCGTACATGTAGCGGGCGGCCACAGTAAACTCTTGGTTCCAAACGTCAAGCTGGCTCTGGCTGGGAGTGAACACAGTGGCTCCTCCGTTCTCGCATCTCTTCATATATTCGATGTCGTTCTTTTGCTGGGCCTCGATGAATTTTTTTTCGGCTTTCTTGATGCTGGCCCTAAGCTCGGGCTTGAACTTGTCGGGAATAGAATCCCAAACGTCTTTTGAAAGAACAAAGGTTACCATTACAGGACAGAGGGGAACGTCCAAAATGTTTGTGAGAGTCTTGTAATACTGGGCGGCGTAACCATACATAGGAATAGTGAACACTCCCTCGACTCCGCCCGGGCTTTTCATGCTTTGCAAAAGCTTGTCGGTCGGAACGTCCATTGTAAGGTAGCCAGCGGCCTTAAAGGCGTTGGCAAGCAAGGGGGATGTGTTTCCACCTACTGTAAGACGCTGTTTTTTAAGGTCTGAAGGCGTGTGAACAGGATTCTTGGTGAAAAAGTAGCACCAGCCGATGTTGAAAAAGCCCAAAACAGTGTAGCCTTTGGCTTCAAGGGGCTTTTGCATTTCAGGGATGAATTCGTCCAAAACGGCGTTCACTTCTTCCTGATTTTTGAACATAAGGGGAACGCACAAGGTCATGATGTGGCTTTCCGGGCAGAAAGAGTCAACTCCAAGCGAAGTGAAAACAGCTCCGCCAATCGGAGGCTTTTGGCCGGGACGAACGGAATTGAGCTTTTTAATCACTCCGCCTTCTCCGCCCATTGAATCCGAGTTCATGAACTGAAGCTCCACTTCTCCGCCAGTGATTCTAGCCCAATCGGCCGAAATTGTTCTTTGGTCAACGTCCCAAGAAGAGCGGGCCGGAGCGACCGAAGCCACCTTGATGACAGTTTTTGCGGAAGCGATTCCCGCAAGGGCGGCTACTGCAAGCGCCGCGGCGATTTTTTTAATATTCTTCATTAAAACACTCCATAAAAAATATATTTTTTTAGGCAACTTATTTTACCAAACTATAAAATAATCGTCAACGTGGTCCAAAAGGTACTGGGCCTTTTGCTGGTTCAAGACGCACATCAAGCGGTTTGACGGATCGTCGTCGGGATTTATCGCCAAGGCCTTGTTCAAATATTCGATGAAGCCGTCGCGGTCGCCCGAAGGCTTTAAAACGCTTTGGGCGTAAGTGATGTATATTCCGGGAGACTTTCCTCCGCTGGCCTTAAGGGCTTGCTCGTAGCAATAAAGGCCCCGCTCGTAGTCTCCGCCAAAATCAACTGGAGCCGCGGTGTAGAATTGGCACAAGGCGTCCCAAATGGAGCCCTTTGAGTAATTGGCGTCCAGGCTGGCGGCCTTTTCAAGCAAGGCGACCGGTCCCTGTATTGAGGAAAGGGCGTCGATGTCCAAGGGATCGAGGGACCAAGCGATGAGGCTGGCTCCGCCCGCCCAATAAGCGGCGTTAACGTCTTCCTTTGTAATGTTTGAAACGGCTTTTTTTATCGCCTCTTCGTCGCTGGACAAAAAGGCCTTTTCAAAGCCTGGCCAACGGCTTTCAAAAACGTCTAAAATGTATTGGCGGCCCTTTAGGTAGTGGTATTTGGCCCGTTTGAATTCAGAAACCTGCTTTTGAAGCTCCATGACCGGCAAGGATTCGGCTGGAGTTTGAACGCAAAGGTTTCCGTACATTACGTTAAGCTGGCCCGCCATAATTTGAAGGCCTTGGTGGCCGGGATTTTGCAGGGCGAGAATCTCGTACATTTTTACGATTACGGGAAGGACTTCGGCGATAATCTGAGGGTCTTTTTCTCCCAGAAAGGCCATCATCATGTCAGGTGAATCCGACTTTTTTTGAATAGCCGTTCCGTTTTTGTCAGAACCGGCGGCCGCGTCTCCCAATTTGTTCGCAATCATTGATTTGCATGAGAAAAGAGTTGAAGAAAGAGCGAGCAAGGCAAGGGCTTTAATAAAAACTTTCATAAAGAATATTATAATAGAAGAATTGTCATTGGTCAATCAAAATGGGCCTAAAGTCAAGAAGTCGGCCGTCAAAAATTAAATCGCTAATCTTAGAATGTCAAATTCCGATAATGAAAAAGAATGCCTTTAATAAAAAATGCGGGGTGGACTTGTATGAAAAATAAAAATTTTGCCGCGACAATCGCCGGACTTTCAATTTTGACGGCTTTGCTTTTCAATTCTTGCGTCAGCGCGCCAGAAAACAAGATAATGAGCGCGCAAGAATACATTCTGGCCGGAGAGATTGAAAAAGCCAAAAGCCTTTTCACAAACCAAGCGGACATCAATTTGGTTGACGCTGACGGCAACACGGCCCTTCACATGGCGGCTAGAATCAACGAACCTGATTTGACCACTTTCCTTATAATCAAGGGCGCCGACATGGAGCTTAAAAACAACGCCGGCGACACGGCCCTCCACGTCGCGGTAAAAGGCGATTGCTATGAGGCTGCCAGAGCCTTGACAGAAATGGGCGCCGATATTTTCGCCTTGGACGCTGAAGGCTTTAGCGCCTTGGAATCTTCGACCGCAAAAAGCGAAGTCTACTACGACATAATGATTAACGAAAAGACTTCAAAGCAAAAAGAAGCCAACACCGGAAACGGAATCGTTCATTACTTTGTAAACAGACAGAACAAAAAGGCCATAGACTACTGCATCAACAAGAAGATTCCGATTGACAACAAAAACTCATCCGGCCTTACGCCGCTTGCCCTTGCCTTGAAGGATCCAAAAAATCTTGTTCAGGCGCAAATCGCGGCTGACTTGATTTTGGCCGGAGCGGAAACTGTAAACTGCAAGGCGATTTATTTTGAGGAAGCGGTCGAACAGCGAAACATGTCTTTAAGAATGAGCGACGGCCAGACTCCCCTGCACTTTGCGGCAATTTACGGACATTCAGGCATTTCCCAGTATTTGTTGGACAACGGAGCCGACACAAAGGCCCAAGACATTTCGGGCGCCACTCCCCTTCACGAGGCTTGCCGTTACGGAAACGCCGAAATAGCCAAGCAATTGATTGAAAAGGGAGCCGACGTAAACGGCCAAGACAGTTTGGGAAAAACGCCACTTTTGCTTTTGATTCCAGAAAGCAACCAGCAGGAAATCTATTCAATTCTCTTGGAAAGCGGCGCGAACGTAAACCAAAAGGACATGTACGGCGACACGATTTTGCACGTAGCCTCAATGTCAAACGTAAGCCCTGAGACTTTGGGCATGTTCGCCGGAGCAGGCGCGGACATCAACATTAGAAACAAAAAAGGCCTCACCCCGATCGCCACTTCAATCGAGCACGGAAGAAACGAACAAGTCAATTTCTTCGCCGCAAACGGAGCCGACATTCACGCCGAAGACGCGAGAAAGAACACTCCCCTTATCAGCGTTCTAAAGAGGCCTGACGACATGTACAAATTCCTTGTAATAAAGGAGAACGCGTCTTCAATCGATTCAGAAGGAAACACACCCCTTTTGGTCGCCTTGAAGAACAACGCTTCCTTTGACAGAATTCAATACATCGCCGACCTTGACTCAAACGTAAACGCCAGAAACCGCGACGGAGAAAGCGCGCTTTTTGTGGCGGTTGAAAAAAACAATCGCAAGGCCGGAGAGCTTTTGCTTTCCCGCAACGCCGACATTTTCGCCGCCAACACGCAAAACATTTCTCCATTAAGAAAATCCCTTGAAAGCCAAAACGGAAGCGAGCAATGGCTTATAAACTCAACTACGATTCAGTCTAGCGACGGAAGCGGAAACTCCGTCTTGCACTACGCCTCTGAATGGCATTTGCCGAACGACGTAATGAACTTCTTGATTCAAAAAGGAGCGAATGTCAACGCCGTAAACGGAAACGGAGAAACGCCCTTGTTCAGCGCCGCAAAGGCAGACAACACCGACGCGATTGATTCTTTGGTAAAAAGCGGAGCCTCTTTGGCGGCCCGAGACAATTTGGGAAGCTCGCCCTTGCACGCCGCGGTAAGATGGAATTCATTGACGGCGGCCGAGAAGCTCATAAACATGGGCCTTAACATTGACTGCCAAAACGTTGGCGGAAAGACTCCCCTTGCGGAAGCGGCCGTAGAAGGAAACATTACAATGGCAAAGCTTTTGTTAAGGCACGGAGCCAATCCAAACACTTACGACCAAAACGGCCGCACATGCCTGAGCGACGCGATTCGAGGCGGCCAATACGATATGGTAAAACTCTTGCTCTTGGCAAAAGCCAATCCTCAAATTCAGGACTTGTCGGGAAGAACGCCTTGCCACGAAGCCGCGACTTTGGGCGACAAGGCGATGATTGAATTGCTCAAAAAAGCGGGCGCGAATCCCTTGGCCCGCGACAAGGCAGGAAGGACTCCCCTTTCAATCGCCTTTGGCAAAGACCAGGACATTATGTACGCGCTTTTGGGCGACGACAGAATGATCGCCGACTCTGACGGAAACACGCCGGTTCACATCGCGATTCAAAAAAGGGCAAAGCATTCAATCTTGGTTTCTTTGGTAGAAAAAGGCTATCCCTTTGACACAAGAAACTCTTCAGGCTGGACCCCCTTGGCGCTCGCCGCGATTTCAAAGCAAAAAGACGCCGCGGCCTTCTTGTTGGAAAAAGGCGCGGACCCCTTTGCAAAAACTTCTTCAAAGGGAGAAAGCGTTCTTTCGCTCGCCTTTAAGGAAAAGAGCGGCTACTTATTGGGCTACATCGTAAAGAACTCAAGGACAAAGACTGACATTCGTGGAAACACAATCTTGCATTACGCGGCCCGTCTTGCCGACGAAGAGACCGTTTCGCGCCTCTTGCGCCTTGGCTTAAGCAAAAGGGCAAAGAACGTAAGCGGCGAGACGCCTTACGACGTTGCGGTAAATTGGAAAAAGGACGCGAACGCGGCCTTGCTTGACATAAGCCCAAGCCCTGCGGCAAACGTTGAAGAAAGGCCTGCAAGTCCAGAAAGTCCCGCGGCCGTCACAAACAGCGCTGAAGTTGAAAGCGACGTCACGGCGACAGAACGATAGTTAGGATTTAAATAAAAAAAAAGACTGCCCTTTTGGGCAGCCTTTTTTTTATTCAAAATAAATCAAACCTTAAACTGGCCAAGCTCGTTTCCGATGCTGTCGATTGATTTTTGCATTTCAATGGCAAGGTTTTGGAGCTGGTCGCTGACGTTTGAAATCATCGAGGCGCCGGTTCTCATTTCGTCCATGCCGTTCTTCATTCCGCCAGTAGCGTTTTCAAGCATTTCGACTTCATGCAAAATGGCTTCGTTTCCTTGAGTCATTTCCTCGGAGCTTTGCCTTACTTGCGTAGAGTTGTCGTTCAAAACGCCCAAAGCCTCGTTGATTTGAGAAGAGCCTTCTAGCTGCTCGGTCATCGCGGAACTGATTTCCCGAACCAAAGCGTCGGTTTGCGAAATGCTGTCGGCAACAGACTTGAGGACTTCTTGCGAGCCGCGGCTGGCCGAAACGATTTGGTCAACAGAGTCTTGAATTGTCTTAAGCTGGGCGCCGATTGTCTTTGTCTGGGCTGAAGAGTTTTCGCTGAGCTTTCTGATTTCGTCGGCTACAACGCTAAAGCCCTTTCCAGCCTCTCCGGCGTGCGCGGCTTCGATTGCGGCGTTCATGGCAAGCAAGTTCGTTTGGCGCGCGATTCCGCTGATTACGCTGTTGGCGGTTTTGAGCATTTCGCTTTGCTGCTGAACGTCCAAAACCATTTTGTTCACTTCTTCCTGCTTGGCAACGCCGTCTGTGGCGCCGCGAGACAATACGGCGAAAGAGCCCGTCAATTTTTCAACGGAAGCGTTTACGGAATTGATGTTTCCAATCATTTGCTCAACGGCGGCGCTCGCCTGGCTTACGCTTTGCGCTTGGTGCTCAACCATCTTGCCCATTGACTCGATGTTGCTTGAAATCTCCGTTACGGCGCCGGCGGTTTGGTCAACCGAGCCGGACTGGGCTTCAAGGCCCTTGCCCATGTTCTCAATGTTGGCGATGATTTCGCTGATTGAAGAAACGGTGTTTTGCGTGCAGTCGCGGAGGGCGTTTCCAGTTTGCACCAAAGTCTCGTTTGAAGACTTGACGCTTCCGACAATGCCCTGAAGCTTTTCGATAAAATGGTTCAAGCTGTCAACAAGCTCGTTTATGACTTTTAAGGCGCTGGGGCTCTTGAGCTTGACTCTTTGGGTCAAGTCCGCGTTGCCGCTTGAAAGCTCGTCAACCGCGTTTTTCAAAGTCGTGGCGCTGATAACGATGTTTGACGTGTAAAAGGCTATGAACAAAATGATTATCGCCACAAAACAAATCGCGATTGGAGTGACGGCCGCCGACCAAAAAGCCGCCGCAGTATAATCAAGCTTCATGACCATGTGCCAGTCAACCAAGTCCAAGGGAGCCAACATAAACTCAGCGTTCGGCGTGGATCGCTTTTCAGGCTTTGCGGGAATCGCGTCAAAGCCTTCCAATTCAGGCATTCTTACAGTGACTTTAACATGGTCTTTTAAGATGGACTGGTCAAGGGCGCCTGTTATTTCCAAACTGTCGTTGTAAAGATACATTTCAACTTCGTCAGGAATTCCCTTGTACATGCTTTTAATAAATTCCGTAAGGGGAATTCCAGTTCCCGCGATTCCAACCGGGGTTCCGCCGGAATTGCGGACAACCGCGTTTACCCAAAGCATAGTTTGGTTCAAGTCTGGATTGTAGTTAATGTTGAAGTTGTACTCTTCGGTTTCGTACAAGGTCATCTTGTACCAATAAGTGGCGGGGTCTTCAGGATCAAGGGTATAAGCATACTGCATGTTGCTCCAGAACTCATGGTTTTTGTCGCTTACCCAGAATATCGATTTGCTCAAAAAAGAATTTTGGAAGGACGCCAACTCCACTTTTCCCATGCGCGCGTTGTTTTCGTCGAAGGGGTTCTCCAAGTAATTCTTTACGAGAGGAGACCGAACCATTTGGCGGACAAGGGTCAGCTGTTCGTTCAAACTGGTTTGGAATTCCAAGGTTTTTATTTCCGCCGCGTGAGAAAGCTGAATGTCAGCCTGCTTTCTGAAATTTCTTTCAGACCAAAAAATAGTTACGACAACAGTCACAATAATTGCCGCAACAGCCGCGACTATAATCTTTAGCTTAAAATTCTTCATAGATTCCTCTCTATAACGCTCAAAAATTCGTATTCCTCTATTTTACATCGTTTTTAAAAAAAATCAAGGAAAAAGGCCGCTAAATATTTAATTGACAAGTGAAAATTGCGGCGCTATGATATTTTCATGATTAAAGTGAGAAAAATTTTTGCCGCGGCCCTTTTAGCCGCCCTGCCCTTTTTTGCCTTTAGCCAAGAAAAGCCTTGGATTAACAGCACGGTTGTCGGAGCCTTGCAAAACTACAATCCAAAAATCACGGACGATTTTTACGCCGCCGTCAACCGAGACTGGATTATAAACGCAAAATTTCCCCAAGGCTATCCCTGCCTTAGCGCCTTTACCGAACGGGAGCTTCAAGTCAAGCAAGAAATATTGGCCTTGCTCAAAGACAAAAGTTTGACGGGCCCCGACGCGGCCAACGTTCAGAACTTGTTCAATTTGTACCTTGACTGGGAAGGAAGAGAAAATTCCGGAATCCAAGAAGTCAAGAAAAACATAAAACAAATTGAGGATATAAAAAATCTTTCAGAATTGACCGCCTGCCTGACAAAGGGAAAAGAAAATTTTATGGATGGAATCAACTTCTTTTCATTTGACGTTAGCGGCGATTTTATGAAAAACTTTCGCAACGTTCTGTACATTTCCTCGACAAGCCTAAGCCTCAGCGACGCGGCCGACTACAAAAAACTTTCGCCTTACGGCAAAAACCAAAAGGAATTCAACGACGCGGTGATTTTGTTCGCTTTGAAAA
>JAILDQ010000115.1 GCA_024689365.1 Treponema sp.
TTCGGCAATGCCTTTGGCTCGGGCGCTTGAGCTTTGTCCAAACGGCATTTACACTCGGGGAAACTACAAGCTTTATTCTGAATATTCAGACAAAATAATGGCAATCTTTTCCGAATACTCGCCTGACGTTCATCAGATTTCCATTGACGAAGCCTTTTTGGACATGACGGGAAGCGAGCGCCTTTTTGGAGACCCCGTTGACTGCGCAAAAAAACTAAAGAATGACGTTTTCAAAAAAACAGGCCTCACGGTTTCTGTCGGAATCGCTTCAACAAATTACATTGCAAAAATTTCAAGCGGACTGAAAAAGCCCGACGGCCTTTTTGTCGTTCCTCCTGGCCAGGAAGAGGATTTCATGCTTTCACTTCCGTTAGAAAAAGTTTGGGGCGTCGGCAAAAAAACATTGGAGCGCTTGAGGGCGGCCGGCTTTAATTCCACAAAGGACATACGAAAGCATTCCATTGAATTGCTCTCTGGAATATTTGGACAAAGCCAGGCTTCTTTTTTATACAACATCGTAAGGGGAATTGAGCCCGAAGGATTTTTGGCGGAGAGCAAAAGCCATTCTTCCGGAATTGAAAGCACTTACGATTACGATTTGCTTGAATGGGACGCGATTGAAAGCGCCTTATTGAGTTTGTCGGAGCAATTGATGTTCCGCTTGCTGAGGGAAAACATAACCGGAAAAACCGTTTGCGTAAAGATTCGCTACGATGACTTTACGACATGCTCGGCCCAGTCCACCAGCGGGCAAAACGTCACTAGCGTTGAAGACTTGTTTTCAAGGGCGATGAATGTCTTTAGGCAAAAATACCAAGCCGGCCGCGGAATAAGGCTTTTGGGAATAAGCATTCAAAACGCGATTGACGCTGATTCAGAAAAACAAAAAGAGCTTTTTGACTTTGGCGAAAACAAAAGAAAGGATTTGGAAAAAGCGATTTTAAAAATCGAGCAAAAAAATCCTCAAATTAAAATTCACAAGGCGCGGCTTTTAAAAAGCCCCAACAAGACCAAGGCGCTTTTGCCTTTGCTTTTTCTTTTCGTCCTTTTGCGCGCCAGTCCAAAAAACCTTTTTGCTGACGACACAAAAACAATCGAAGCCTCTGGTTCAGGCCCTATGGTTGTCGGAAAGGACTTGCCGCCGGAAAAAGAATCCGAGGGCTCGAAGATTTTGGACTGGCATATAAGCGACAAGCAAGTTGAGTTCATCGCGCAAGGCTATTGGGACGCAAAGCTAAAGGAAACTTTGACCGCTACTTTTGGCTTTGGCCATAATTTTTCTTTGTCGGCCGGAACGCCGATTCTTGCCCAGCAAGTTGACTTGACCTTAAGTTTTTTCCTTGACAAGCATTGGTATTTGCAAGCCGCTTTCGCCGACGAATTTAACAAGAACACCTTTGCCGCCGGCTACACAAACGGCCAGGGCTATTTAAAAGAATTAAGAATCGCGAACAGAAAAGTCGTCTTTCCTTCAACGTATTCAGTTGACGATGTGAACAGGGGAATCGGCGGCGGCGAAAACCAAGCGCCCGGAATCTCAAGCTCTTTCGCAGACCCTGACGGAAAATGGACTTTGGACGCGGCTATAAGATACGACATGCTCACTGCCCGCAACAAAACTTACTACGGAAAAAATTCCGTCAACGACACAAACCGAGCTAAATCCTCGTTCATAACAGGCCGCCTTTATGTTCTCCCGTCTTTTGACAGCGCCGCGGCGATTCAAGACGTTTATGTGGAAAGCTACGGCGGCAATTACGTTGACAGCGCCGGAAGAAAATACAAAAAGCTTTCAACATCGGACTATCTTGTAGTTCCTTCAAGAAAAAGCCTCGTATTGTCTGCAAGCGCGGGAGCGGGAAGAAAAAACGGAATTCTTCCCGCCGTCGCGATAACTTTTTCATCCGCCGCGGCCTTGACAAATTGCTTTTCTGAATTGGGAAATTTCGGCAAAAACGTTTCAACTCAAAGGGGCAGCGGATTTTTAGGCGACACGCAAAAATGCTTTGGCTACATCGACGACGATGAAAACGAAAACAGGGAGCTTTCGCCAAATGTCGCAAGCTTTTCTTACGGCGGAAAATCCGGCGAAATTCCGATTCCCGATCCGAGCGGCGCCCTTCCCGCTTCGATTGACAATTGCGGTTTTTTTGGAAGCTTGAATAACCAAAGGGTTTTGTTCGTCCAACACCCGGCGGGTTTTTCTCCTTTTTGCGCCAGCTTTAGATACGACTTGGGAATCAACAGCGCGGACGAAGTTCAAGTTGTCCATTCACAAAGCGGAAAAGCCGCAAGCCTTTATTCAGCGCTTGTAACGGACGACGACTTGGCAATTACAGAGGAAAATTTTTTTTCAGAGCGCCGTTATTACGCTGACGTTTCTTGCGCGGACGCGACAACAAATGATTACGCAAGCGCTTTCATTAGATTTCCCTTTTGCAGAACTTCGCCAGGAACTTATTTGGGATATTCAGACACGGATGATATTGTGATTCGTTCCCGCAATTACACTCCGGTAAAGCGCTTTGACATTGGAACCGACGCGATTAGCGGAACTGTAATCGTTTACAAAAACAACGTAATCGATTCCGGCGCCAAGTACAACGCGGAAACAGGCGAAGTGACGATTTCATCATCGGTCGGAAGCGGAGATAAAATTTACATCGTTTGGTACGAAGACTCAAAGTCCTTCAACTCAGGCTCGATTGCGGGAGCCGCGGGCTTTAAATACAATTTCACGGAAAAGCTTTCGGGCGACGTTTCTTTGGCTGGACGTTGGACTTTGCCGCTTGAAAAAAAATACGCCGAAGCGTCAAAAAGCTATTTTGGCTACGGAACCCTTGCAAGCAAGGTTGACTACAAGGGAGAAAATTTAAGCGCGGGGAACACCATCTCAGGGACGGTGGAAAACAAAAACACAAGCGGTTTTTACAAGCTTTTGAGTTTTGACGACAGCGCGACAAACACCAGCTACAATCCGCAAAACGCAGGCAAAAATCTTCCAAAGAATTTCGCGCCAAGGCTGAACCAAAGGCCATCGCAAGCGGAATCTTTTGCCCAAGACTTGGACAGAGCCTTGAATTGCAGCCAAGCGGCGCAAAGCGGATCGGCGGACACAGCCATAACAGGCTACAAAATTCCGGTTCAATGGATTTGGACGGGAGCCTCCTCTATGGAATGGGCCGCGAATACAATAGCCATTTCGGGCGCGATTTTGCCTTCCGCATCAACTTTTTCTGTCGCGCTAAAAGTTCCCAGAACTTTTTCGGGAGACCTTTATTTGCAGTTGGGCGTCAACGCTGACGAAAATTTTGAAAGCGAAACAAAGGGCTCAATTCCAACATGGAAAATTTCGGATTCAAGCGCGCCCGACGTTTTGCAAGCCTTCAACACAAACAAGACTGACTGGCAAATCGTAAAGGTCGCGCTGAAAGATTCCGACAGGGCGCAATGCGTTCAATATAAAAACGCAAGAATCGTCGCGGTAAACTCTGGCGCGGAGCGCTCTTCCGGCCTTGTGTATTTTGGCCCTTACGAAATCGCCACTCAAGGAATATGGACAATACATGACCAAAACATAACAGTAACTTCAAGCCAAAGCAGAGCGATAAACACGGGCGCCCTTAGATTCAACAGCTCGACAAATTACGCGCAAGAAGTGAATTGGTCGTCAACAGCGACGCAAGCGCCTGAAAATTCAAAAATCACGATGTACAAATATTTTACTGAAGCAGACACGTCTGATTACAACGAAATCAACATGTACTTCAGATTTAAATACGAAGGCAATTCCACAGTTCAAGCGAGCGACTCTGACTACGGTATGACATTTTTAATGGACACTGATTCAAAAAACGTTTCCGGAATGGGAAAGGTTTGCGCTTTCGCCGCCATTTCCAAAAGAGCGCTCGCTTCCTTTGGCGACGGTCGCTGGAGGCTTTTGACAATCGACAAATCCGACAACTCAATCAAAATTGACGGATTTCCTATAGCGGCAAGCGAGAGAATTCTTTTATTGAACGATTCTATAATTCCAAACCGCGTGAAAATTGACTTTAATACAAGCGGACAAGAATTTTGGAACGAGCGCGGCTCCTTTGGCATTGATGAAATTTATTTTTCAAAAACATTCGCCCGTTTCATCGCCCAAGACAAAAATTACGTTGAATACAAAAAAGAAGGCGTCTTGCTAGAAAGCCAAAATGGATTTCCAATTTTCAGAGACTTAAAGGCAAAGCTTTCAAGCAACGAAAGCCTCACATTCTTTGAACAAAAAAATAAAACGACTAAAGGCGACATAAGCGCGAACGCAAGCGCCAGTTTTAAGGCCGCTCAAATCGCCTTTGACTTGAACGCGGCACGCGTTGCAGGAAGCGACTACGCCATTTCAAGCGCTTCTCATTCCATAAGCAGCGCTGAGCCAATTTTAAAAACGCTTGATTTTACCGAGGAATTTAATTTTGACGGCGACGGAAAAAGCGCCGCCAAGGGAAATTCCGCTAAATTGAATTTTTCAAAACTAGGCCTCCCCTTGATTTTTTCGGGCTTGTCAAAAGTGGAGTCAAGCGAATGGGCTTTGAACGCCAAAAACGAGGAGGCGGCGGAACTAAGGCTTGGAAGCGACAAGGGCGGCTGGCTTCTTCGTCTTTCCGACGAAAGAAATCAAAAAACACTCAAGTCAAATGGCGCAGAGCCCTTGTCTACCAGCAATTATTTTTATACCTGGCTAAAAGCCTCTGAAAAGGAATTTTCAACAGGGGATTCCGTGGCCTCAAAAAGAAAGGTCGGCGGAAAAATTGAAAACACATTTTTCTTGCCTTGGAGCGGCTTGGCGCCAAAAATTGATTTTGCGACTGAAGAAAATTATTCAGCGGCGAAAAATTATTATTACAGCGATAAAAACACTTTCACTTTTTCAGTTCCTTTTAAAATCCAAAAAAACGCGTTTGAATTTTCATGGAAAAAATCAAACGGCGCGGTTCAAACGACAAGCAAGGGCGGAAACTACGGCGACGACTTTAACGCGCTTTTCATTTCTTACAACGACAGAAAATATTATTTTGCCGCGGGGCCAATTTATGATTTGATAAGCTGGAATCTTTCGGAAAACATTCATTCAAATACAAAAAATCTTACGCAAGCTGATTCTGGACAGTCTGAATATTACAACGGAGAATACGCATTCTCTTTTAAAAGACCCATTTACGCCGACAAGCGTGACTTTTACATTCCAACAAAAGTCGCCCTCGCCTTTTCAAGGGATATCCGAGCTGCAAAAACCTTGAGCGACACTTATCAAGGCAAATTGACTTTGGGCTGGACAGCCTTTAACATCTTTGGAAAAAACGGCTCGATTCCAATCGCTAAATGGTTTGAGCAAGACGAATACTTAAGTTCATTTATCGCCGCGCTAAAATTTCCCCGCGCGAATCCGTCTGACATAAGCCAAACATACACAACGTATTTGCAAGCAAACTTTTACATTACAAAAGACAATGTTTTTAAAAACGGCGTCGAATTGGAATTTCAAGACCAAAATAATTTCACCGCAAAAGCGACTGTC
>JAILDQ010000121.1 GCA_024689365.1 Treponema sp.
TAGCGCTTGGCCCAGTTAAAGGCGATTTGCGCGCTTTCTTTCATAACGTCGCCCATTTGTCCGGTAAGCTGCAAGCCGCCGCTCTTGCTCGGGAATGAAACAGACTCAAGCAGCAAGGTGTCGCCGCCCATGCTTGTCCACGCCAAGCCAATCGCGGTTCCCGGCTTTGAAGCCTTTTTAATCGCGCTTTCGTCAAAGACGGGCTTTCCCAAATACTTGTCCAAGTCGGGCGCGTCAACAGAAAGCTTTTTGTTCAAGTCGGGCTTTTCTTGGCTTAAAATTTCCGTGACCAATTTTCGGTTGATTTTGTCCAAGGCTTTTTCAAAGGCTCTAACGCCAGACTCGCGCGCGTATTCCTCGGCGATTCTTGACAAGGCCTTTGAAGTGAATTTCACCTGGCCTTTTTTTAGTCCGTTCTTTTCAAGATTCTTCGGAATCAAATAATGGCGGGCAATCTCCATTTTTTCTTGGTCGATGTAGCCTGGCAATTGAATGATTTCCGCGCGGTCCATCAAGGGCGCCGGAATCGTGTCCAAGGTGTTTGCCGTAAGAATGAAGAAAACGTCGCTGATGTCAAAGGGAAGGTCCAAGTAGTTGTCGCGGAAAGCGACGTTTTGCTCAGGATCCAAGGCCTCAAGCAAAGCGCTTGAAGGATCGCCCTGCGCGCTCTGCCCCATCTTGTCAACCTCGTCAATCAAGAAAACCGGCGAACGGCTCTTTGCGATTTTCAAGCCTTGAATTATTTTTCCGGGCATCGCTCCGATGTAAGTGCGGCGGTGGCCTTTGATTTCGGCCTCGTCGCGCATTCCGCCAACGCTAAAACGGTAGAAGGGCTTGTTCATCGCGCGGGCGATGCTGTGGCCAACGGAAGTTTTTCCTACGCCCGGCGGTCCCACCAAAAGCAAAATCGAGCCCTTGTTGTCTTTCTTTAATTTTCGCACCGCCAAAAATTCCACGATGCGCTTTTTCACGTCGTCCAAGCCGTAATGGTCGCCGTCAAGAATTTTCTTTGCCTTGAGAAGATCGTATTCCTCAACAGAGTCGTCTTTCCACGGAAGGGCGCAAACCAATTCCAAGAAATTTCGAGTGCCGATGTATTCCGGCGAATTTGGATCCATCACTTGGAATTTGGCAAGCTCGCTTTCGACGCTTTCCTTTATTTCGCCTTCGAATTTAAGGGAGTCGATTTTGTCCTTGAACTTCTTGTAGTCGTTGGCGTTTCCTTCCGAGTCGATGCCAAGCTCTTCTTGAATCGATTTCATTTCTTCGCGCAAGAAATAATCGCGCTGGTTCTTTTCAACGCGCTCGTTGATTTCGTTTTGAATCTTCTTTTGAATGCGCAAGAGTTCCTGTTCCTTTTTAATGAAAACAAGAACCTGCTCCATTCTTTGGCGCACGTTTATCGTCTCAAGAATTTTCTGCTGGTCGTTTTTTTCGATGTTCAAAATAGAAGCGATGAAGTCCGCGATTTTTCCAGGATGGTCGATGTTGACCATGTTCAAGCGCATTTCCTCGCTGAACATAGGATTGTTTTCGCTGATTTCCTTCATCTCGCTGATGAGGGCGCGGGTCAAGGCCTTTACCTGGAATGTGTTGTCCTCTTCGTCGTCAAGGTAATTGACAAGCGCCGCCGCAGGACTTTGCTCATGCAAGGCGGAACGAATCTTAAAGCGCTTGATTGTCGAAATGAAAATATTGATTCCGCCGTCGGGCAAATTTATTTTTTTGATGATGCGGGCGGCCGTTCCAACCGAGCAAAGGTTTTTTATGGACGGCTTTTTCTTGTCGTCCTTTGTCAATACGATTCCAACAAAACCGTCGGCCTTGAGCGCGGCTTCAACAGCCTTTTGGTCGTCTTCGTTTGATATTTGAAGGGGCGTGAAAATTCCCGGAAAAATCGGCCGGCCTTGTATTGGCAGCAAATTAAGCGAAGGGGGCAAAATTTGTTCTACAGGCAAAATCTGGGTTGTCTCGCCGCTTTCCGCTTTTTTATCGTTGTTAGTGTTTTTCTTCTTAGCCATATCTTTAAATATAAGCAATTTTTTAAATAAAGGCAAGGAAAAATATTTCCTTCAATTCTCTATGGCAAAATCGTTCAAATGGCGCTAAAATGGAACAATGAAGAATTTAACGCGATCAGTGATTTGGCGCTACGCCATAGGACAATTGGGTTGGCCAATTTTAAGCGGCCTTGTGAGCTCTTGGCTCGTTTACTTTTATCAGCCTGACCAAACAGGCCTAAAAGAAGGAATGCCCCTTTTCATTCCGCAAGGCCGCGTTATTTTTGGCGTTCTTACGATTATAGGCCTTATCGGAGCCCTAGGCCGCCTTTTTGACGCCGTTACAGATCCCCTTGTGGGAAACCTTTCGGACAACTGCAAGTCGCCTCTGGGCCGCCGCGTGCCTTTCTTGCGCTATTCCGCCCTTCCCTTTGGAATCTCAACCCTTTTGATATTTTGCGCTCCTATACAAAAAATCAGTTCAATTAACACCGTTTGGCTTTTTGTCTTTGTCCTCCTGTATTACTTTTTGCTCACTTGCTATTACACGCCATACACTTCCCTTATCGCGGAATTGGCTAAAAGCCAAGAGGAAAAGCTTTCGCTTTCAACTTGCATTTCGCTGACCTTCATCGTCGGAACGGCAATCTCATACATCGCGCCTGTCGTTTGGACCGCCTTCATCAACAATGGAATGGAAAGAGTTTTTGCAATGCGTTTGACTTTTGGCATTTTTTCGGCGCTTGCGGTTTGCTTTATGCTCGTTCCAGGCTTAACCTTGAACGAAAAGGATTATTGCCAAGGAACAAGCGAACAAAGCTCAATGTTCGATTCCCTCGCAAAAACTTTTTCAAACAAGGACTTTAGAATCTTTGTTGGCCAAGACGTGATTTATTGGTTCGCGCTCACCATGTTCCAGACAGGCCTTCCGTTTTTTGTAACCGCGCTTCTAAAATTGCCGGAAACATACGCTACGCCGATGTTCGTTGGCTTGACAGCCGCCTCCCTTTTGTTTTACTTGCCGGTAAATCTTTTGGCCAAAAAATTTGGAAAGAAGAAAATCGTGTTGGCCGCCTTTTTGTTTTTTGTGGCGGACTTTTTGTTCACAGGACTTTGCGGAGACAGCCTTGCCATTCCAAACGGAGCCCAAGCCGTGATAATCGTTTTGGCGGCGGCCTTCCCGATGGCGGCCTTTGGCATTTTGCCGCAAGCGATGGTGGCCGACCTTTCGCAAGCCGAAACCGCCGTCACTGGCCAAAACCGCTCGGGAATGTTTTTTGCCGCAAGAACCTTTGCCTTTAAGCTTGGACAAAGCGCGGCCATGCTAGCCTTTACGAGCCTTGCAACGATTTCAAGGCAAAACGGAACAGGTTACAGAATCGTCGCAATTTGCGCTTCCGTTTGCTGCGCCTTGGGAGCCTTAATTTTAGTTTTCTTCAACGAAAAGAAAATTATGAAAGAAATTGAGGGCGCTTGATTTTTACTTGTCTTCCGAATCGTTTCCGTTCAAGACAAAGTCGCCGTACTTGTCCGCGATTTTTGTCTTGATGCTGTCCATCGGTCGCCAAACGACTGACAAAGAAAAATACGGAGAGAAGTCGTAATATTTTTGTCCGCCTGTCGGAGTCACAAGGCGCGGAGAAATCTTAAATTTCATGTTGAAGTCCCAGTCGTGCAAGTCGTGCGTGATTTGAAGCACAAAGGACTTGAGCTTAAAGCCGCTAGACTTTCTCAAATTCTCGTCGTCAAACCTAAAGCCGTTAATCAAGTCGATAATCGGATTTGTTTCGCCAGGAATGCGGCCCGATTCTCCCGCCGCGTCCTGGAAGTATCTGTAGATTACGTCGTTTCTTGTTTCCATCGAAAACTTGACAAAAAAGAATTTGTGCAGCTTAAAGGTGATGGACGGAGTGAAAATAAAATATGACTGCGTGGGCCTGATAAAATCGTAAGAAATGCTCGTTGAAAGGCCTGGAGTAACCTCGATTCGATTCTTCCATTTCTTAAATTTTGTGTTCGGACTTGAATAAGCGATAGAAAGGGAATAAGGCAAAAATTCTTTTTCAGATTTTGCAACCCAGCCCTTGCCGTAGGACGCGATGCTTCCGTCCGCGTTGCGAGTGTCTCCTTCAAAATCGTAAGGCGTCGTGTATCTCATCGTGTAAGCGGCCTGCAAGCCTTGATAAGTAAGGGCGACTTTAAAGGAATCGTGATGCCACTCTTCCCATTCATAGTTATAAGATTCCGTCAGCTTCAACTTTGAGTCAAAGAGAGAAAGAGTCGCCGAATGCCTGATTTGCTCCTTTTTCCAAGTGTCGTCTGTCGCGCTGGTCTTTGCCATTCCCGTTTCGGCAGTCGTTGTCAAATAAGGAAAAGTCAAATTCAATGTCGCGTAATATTTGTCAACTTGCGGCGGAAGAGTTGCCGTTAAGGTCAGGCTTTGCTTAAAGCGCTCGCCAAATTCATTGGCAGCCATCGTGGCGCTTAGAGTGTGGGAAGTTATGGCATCTTTGTCATTCCAGTCAACAGTCAAGTAATCCCATTCAGGATTGTCCGCGTCGCCGATAAACTGAGTCCTTAGCCAGTTGATTGTAGTGTTCCAAGAAATCTTCGTTTCCTTAAAATGCTTGTAATAAACCAACGGCATAAAGGCTACGGAATTGGCGCTGTACAATTTCATATAGCTGGCCTTGTAGTCAGTTTCCTGCAAGCTCTTTTTTGAGGATTCAGAATATCCGCCGTTGCTCACACCGGAACTATCAGTTTCCGCGTCGGCAATGTAAGGGTGTTTTTGATAGAAGGGTTCGAAAGTTATGTTGTTCGTGATTCCAAAAAAATTGTCATAAAAGCCTAAGTTTGATTTTAACGAAAGCGGCAGCTTCACTTGAATGAATGAAGTCTTCAGTTTGTTAAAGTCAAAGTCGCCCGCCTTCTTTAAAGGCTCTGAAGCATAAGTAATCTGCGAAGAAAAATCAGGGCTAAAGCTGTAAGTCAAATCGTAGGCAAAAGGCGTTGTATCTATTTGGCTTGGCAAAGTAAAAGACAAATCGGGAATAATTGTTTTGTCCAACAAAGCGTCGTCTTTCTTTTGATCGCTTTCAGATTTTGACTCCTTTTTTTCCGAGCCCTCAGTTTCTTCGCTTTCTTCTTTTGATTCGGACTCCTCTTTATCGTTAAAATCAAGGTCTATCAACCCCATCGCAAGTTGTTGTTCGGATTTTTTCAATTTTACTTTTTTAGTTTTTGAAGTTGAAAAAACAGTTCCAGAAATAGTTATTCCGGTCTTTAACGGCGTTACTGTTGAAGGATAGAAAAACTTTCTGTTTGGCGTGTATGTAGACCATTTGTCCGAAGTTTCAACCGTTGAGAGATTTTCAAATTTGGCGGTAGCCTCGCTAAACGAAATCGAAGAGTTAAAGGAAGACAATGAAATCGAAGTCACATAGGGATTCAAGAACTCCGGAACTTTAACGTTGTACGAAACGTTGCTTTCCCAAGTGAATGAAGTTATTTCCGCCGCGTCCTGCTTCTCAGTTTCCGTTTTTGTGGAGCTGTCTTGATTCGGGTTGTTCAACAAATAGCTGAACCAGTCCATCGTCTCATTGCGGTCGCCAAAATCATAGTTAAAGTAAGGGTCTGAATAAACAGGAAGCGAAAGCGAATAATTAAGGGGAGCGCTTCCGCTAAACTTCAAGTTTGCCTTGTAACGGAAAGGAATCCAAATGCCCATAAAGTTGGACTCGTCCTTGTAAGTATTTCCGCTCGGAGCGAAGGAATGCCAATTGCCGGTTGAAGTGTCTTGAAAAACCGTATTTGAAAAGCCAAGAACCGCGCCGGCTTCAATTTGAGGAATATTGCCGCTGCCCTTGTAAACGCCTTCAAAGCCTGTCGCGATTCCCAAGTTTGTGTAATAATCCAAAATGATTTTCAAGTAATTTGAAGTGTCGCCCTTGTATTCCGTGTCCAAGTTGTGCAAAATCAAGCCTTCGCGCTTTTGGTCCATCAACTTGGTCGGCTTAATCAAGCTAAAGTAGTCGCCCAAAATATCGTCTTCTTCTTCAGCGGTTGAAGAAGTCGTCTTGCTGGTGTCCAAAGGCTTTCGGCCAAAAATATAAGTTGAAGTCTGGAAAAAATATCCGGCCCTGTTTCTATATCCAAAAACCGGATTAAAAATCAATTCGTCTTTTGGATAATAAAAGGCCGGCAAATACATAACGGGAACAGGGCCAACATAAACGCGCGCGTTCAAAAAGGCAAACTCGTTTCCAGGCAAAAGCCAAATGCGGCTAGCCTTGATTTTCCAGTGGGGATTTTCCTCTTCGTCGCAAAAAGTCAAGGCGCCGTTCTTAAAGGAAATCGTTCCGCTGTCGTCGCGCGCGAACAAGTCGGAAGCGACAGTAATTTTTGAGCCGCTCGGCAAATTGATGGCGTTGCTTTCCGCCTTCACAACCCGCGAATTGTCAAAAACGCCTTCCAAAGTTTCCGTGTTGAACAAAAGGGAATCGCTCGAAATTGATTGCGTCGCGCCAGAGCTTTCAGTCTGTTCAAGAGTCACGGCTCCTTCCGCAAACAACATGTTGCGCGCTCGGTTGTAAGAAACCTTGTCGCCGGAAATAATGGTTTTTGTTCCGTTTTTTTCAACTGAAATTTTTACGTTGCCGTCAAAAGTCAAAAGCTCGTCGCCGTTTTTCTCGTCTTTTTTGTTGCCGCTTTTGAGGGCGTTCATAATTGTGATGACTGTTTTTTGATCCTTTTCCTCTTCCGCTTTTGCTTCCGACTCTTTCTCGCCCTTCTTTTTTTTCTTTGACTTTTTCTTGTCTTTGTTTTCAGAATCAGCTTCCTCTTTGGCCTCTTTCTCGCTTGAAGAACTTTCGGCCGCTGTCTTTTCCTCCGCGCTTTCCTCTTCCAAAAGGCGGGCGGCGGCTTCCTCTTTTGTTTGGATTACGGCCGAATTTTCGCTTTCGCTTTCTTCATTGGATTTAGCGCGAGTTTCTTCCGCGGCAAAAAAATTCCCCGCCAAAAAGAGGCTTGCCGCAATGAGAAAGAAAACTTTTTTCCAAAAACTTTTAGTCAACATCTACTTTCTTTTTTTAAACAAAAAATTCAAAAATTAAATTTCATTTTTTCAACTTGGCCTTTTCAAGGGTTTCCTTTACAAAAGAACCCGTCCAAGATTTTTTGCAAGAAACGATTTCTTCCGGCGTTCCCGCAAAGACAAGAGTTCCGCCGCCGCTTCCGCCTTCAGGCCCTAAATCAATCAACCAGTCCGCCTGGCAAATTACGTCAAGGTTGTGCTCAATCATAACCACGCTGTTGCCCGCGTCAACCAAGCGCTGAATCACGCTCATCAATTGCTTCACGTCGGCAAAGTGAAGGCCCGTCGTCGGCTCGTCAAGAATGTACAAGGTTTTTCCTGTGCTCACCTTGCTAAGCTCGTTTGCAAGCTTGACGCGCTGGGCCTCGCCTCCGCTCAAGGTAAGCGCGGACTGGCCCAATTCA
>JAILDQ010000136.1 GCA_024689365.1 Treponema sp.
CCTATGATGCCGGGCCATCTTCCAGGCCATGAGGAAGGAAACCCGTATTCTGACAAAAACCTTTCGCTTTCGGACATGTTCGAGGCTGTAGGAGGCCTTTCTGCCGGAAAAATCAACGCCGCCCAGCTTAAGGAGTTGGAGCAGGTCGCTTGCCCTGGTTGCGGGGCTTGCTCGGGAATGTTCACCGCCAACTCTATGAACTGCCTTACTGAAGTTTTGGGCTTGGGCCTTCCCGGAAACGGAACCATTCCCGCCGTTCAAGGCCGCCGCTTGGCGCTTGCAAAACACGCCGGAATGCAGGTTATGGAATTATATAGAAGGGGAATCACAGCCCGTTCTATGATGACAAAGGATTCCTTTAGAAACGCCTTGACCGCCGACATGGCCTTGGGCTGCTCTTCAAACACGATTTTGCACGTTCCCGCCATCGCGCACGAAGCCGGCGTTCCCCTTGACCTTCACATGATAAATGAAATCAGCGAAAGGACTCCGAACCTTTGCCACTTGGCGCCTGCCGGCCACACCTTTATGTGCGAGCTTGACGACGCGGGCGGAGTTCAGGCTGTTCTTGCCGAATTGGCAAAGAAGAATCTTATCAAGACAAGCCTCGTCACCGCCACCGGAAAGACAATCGCGCAGAACATCAAGGGCGTCGTGAACAGAAACCCGAGCGTTTTGCGTCCGATCGACAATCCGTATTCAGACAACGGCGGAATCGCGATTTTGTTCGGAAACCTCGCCCCGCGCGGAACTGTAGTAAAGAGAAGCGCTTGCGCCAAGGAATTGATGAAGCACACAGGCCCCGCGCGGGTCTTTGACGACGAAAGCCAGGCTATGAAAGCCGTTCAAAAGCGGGAAATCAAGCCGGGAGACGTTGTCGTTATCCGCTACGAAGGACCAAAGGGAGGCCCGGGAATGCGCGAAATGCTTGCCGTTACCGCCGCTTTAGCCGGCCAGGGCTTGGACAAGCAGGTCGCCTTGATTACCGACGGACGTTTCTCGGGAGCCACAAGAGGAGCCTCTCTTGGCCACTGTTCTCCGGAAGCCGCCGAGGGCGGACCTATCGCGCTTGTAAAAGAAGGCGACATGATTACCCTTGACATCAACAACTACAAGATTAATCTTGAAGTGAGCGACGCCGAGCTTGAAAAGAGAAGAAAGGCTTGGAAGGCTCCGGAGCCAAAGGTTAAGACAGGATACCTTGCCCGCTACGCGAAATTGGTTTCTTCCGCCGACAAGGGCGCCATTTTGGAATAGCCTTGAGCGCAAATAAAGCAAACTAGCGTAATTATGGAAGCGTCAGCCTGAACTTGTTTCAGGCTGACCTTTTTTCTATTGAACTTTTATAGAAAGCGCGCTATAATCCAATGGTTATTATATTTTAAAGGGTGTGGAAATGAAAATCTCAGGTTCTCAAGTTGTTGTTGAATGCCTTGTCGAGCAGGGCGTTGACACTATATTCGGATATCCAGGCGGAGCGATTCTCAACATTTACGACGAGTTGTACAAGAACTCAAAGCGCATTCGCCATATCTTGACTGCCCACGAGCAAGCCGCCGCCCACGCGGCCGACGGATACGCGCGATCAACCGGCAAGGTTGGCGTTTGCATGGCCACTAGCGGTCCCGGCGCGACAAACCTTGTCACAGGAATCGCCACCGCTTACATGGACTCAAGCCCGATTGTGGCGATCACTTGCAACGTGGCCACAAGCCTTTTGGGAAAAGACTCATTCCAGGAAATCGACATTTGCGGCGTTACTATGCCGATTACAAAGCATAATTTTATGGTCAAGAAAATCGAAGACTTGGCGGACACAATCAGAGCGGCTTTCTTGATAGCCAAGAGCGGACGTCCGGGGCCGGTCCTCATCGACATTCCAAAGGAAGTCACGGATCCCAAGAATTTAATCGACTTCAAGCCCTTGAAGAAAACTGACGACGCAAAGAAACTGCTGGAAAAAATGGCCCCAAACCTCAAAAGGGTTTTCACCGTGGCAAAGCCCGGCGACTCTGAGATCAAGGCCGCCGCGAAGCTCATCAACTCAAGCAAGCAGCCTGTGATTTACGCCGGCGGCGGAGTGATGATTTCAAACGCCTGCAAGGAGCTTTTTGACTTCGCCACAAAGGCGAAAATTCCTGTAAGCGAAAGCCTTATGGCCCGAGCCGCATTTCCGTCGAACAATCCCCTTTGCACTTGGATGGTCGGAATGCACGGAACGAAGGCCAGCAATATGGCCGTCACCGAATGCGACTTGTTGATCACCCTTGGAGCCCGCTTTAGCGACCGCGTGCTTTCTGATTCTTCAAAATTCGCGAAGAAGGCCAAAATCCTTCACATTGACATCGACCCGGCGGAAATCGGAAAGAACGTTTCTCCCAGCATGCACATTGTCGGAGACCTTAAGGCCGTTCTTGGCCGCTTGACTCCGCTTTTGGAGGAAAAGCCAAGAAAGGAATGGCTCAAGAAAATCGCGGCCTGGAAAAAGGAAATTCCGCCGAGCTACCTTAAAGAGCCAAAGGATTCAATCAACCCCAAATTCATTTGCGAGGAAATCCACCGCGTCGCCGGAGACTCCGCCTTCATCACGACGGAAGTCGGCGAGCACCAAATGTGGACGGCTCAATTCTATCCATTTGCAAAGCCAAGGACTTTCATCACTTCCGGCGGCTTGGGTACGATGGGCTTTGGAACGGGCGCCGCTATGGGAGCCCAGTTCGCGAATCCAAAGGCCCGCGTGGTGGCGATTGCAGGCGACGGTTCCTTTAGAATGAACTGCAACGAGTTGGCGACAATCCAGCACTATAACTTGCCGATTGTGATTGTTGTAATCAACAACGGAACGTTGGGCAACGTTCGCTTGTGGCAAAAGCTTTTTTACGGAAAGCGCTACAGCGCGACAACCCTTGACTTTGGCCCCGATTGGTCAAAGCTGGCCGCGGCCTATGGAATCGACGGCTACAAGGCCTCGAACGCCAAGGAATTCGCCGACGTTTTCGCAAAGGCCTTCAAGTCAAAGAAGCCTGCCGTAATCGACGCCAAGGTTGACATTGACGAGCTTGTGCTCCCGATGGTTCCGGGCGGAAAGGCGATTTACGACCAGATAATGCAAATCAACGAAGCGGCGTTTAAATGACATCGATAAAGAGAGTAGGAGTCGTCGTCAATACAATTTACTCTGATTATTCGGTTACCTTCATGAAGGGAATCGAGCGTTATTGCGCGGAGAAAAATTGCTCGTATTATTTGTTCCCCTTGGAACACGGAAAGAATTCCGGAATATACGACTACCATTGCGAGACCCTGCTTTCATTCATAAACAAGAACAATTTGGACGGCCTTGTTTTCGCCTCGTCCACCTTGGCCAACAACTACAAGTCCGACTTGCCCCGATTGATTGAGTCGATAAAAATGCTTCCGCCGATTCCAAAGGTTTCGGTTGGCTTGGAAATAGAGGGCATTCCGACCATTAAAATCAATTCCGACAAGGCCATGAGGGATTTGGTTTGCCATTTGGTTCAAGAGCACGGCTGCAAAAAAATCATTTTGATGAGATGCGACACGACCAACTTTGAAAGCTTGGACCGCGAGAGGTGCGTTTTAAAAACCTTGACTGAACTTGGCGTGCCGATAAATCCAAAGTGGATTCTAAACGGAAACTTCCTCTTTGACAACGCTTACTCTTCGATGGCGAATTTCTTGAAAAACAACGAAGGCGCTGACTTTGACGCGGTGATTTGCTTGAACGACTCTATGGCGATGGGCGTTATGAGCTGTTTGGTTGACAGGGGCTTCAAGGTTCCCGACAGCGTAAAGGTCACTGGCTTTGACAATGTTTTTGAAACGTCTCCGGGCGAACTTAACATTACAACGATAGACCAAAGGATTGACGACTTTTCTTTTGGCGCCATGGAAACTGTTTGCGCCCTTATTGACGGCCAAAGGGTTGAGCCCTTGAAGCTTGAGGAGGCGATGCTGGTTGTAAGGCATTCTTGCGGCTGCAAAAAAGAAAACCCGGACAAAAACAATCTTGACGCGGAGAGCATAAAAAGAAGATACGACATTTTCCGTTTGGGCGGAAACCAGCTTTACATGCTGCACTATTTTTTGATGGAAACCCAAACGCCGGTTCCCTTGGACAACTTGTACACCCGCTTGCATTACAGCCTTTGCCTTTTTGACATTCACGGAATGGTGTTGGTCCTTTACAGGCATTCGGTTTACTTTGAGCGGGGGGCGGACTTTAAGCGTCCCGAAAACGCCAACGTCGCCATGACTTTCTTTAACGAAAGGACTTACGAGCGGCCCGACACGGAATTCAATCCCAATATAATGCTTGTTCCTCCAGAGATAAACGAAAAGCTTGTCGGCGGCGGATACACGATTTATCCGATTTACGCCGAAAACTTCCAATACGGATACATGCTTTTAAAGCTCGGCCGTTATGAGAGAATATTCTACCAGTCGGTATTTGAGCTCATTTCCAAGGAAATCGTAACGTCGATAAAAATCACGGGCGAGCAAACCGAAAAGAATTCCCTCAAAAACCAAAACGTGACACTTGAGCAGTATTCAGAAAAAATGCACCGCCTTTCTTTTACGGACGAAATGACGGGCCTTTTGAATCGCCGAGGCTTTTACGAATACGCCAAAAGGCAAATACAAAAGACTTTGGCGGAAGGACGCGGCGGCCTTGTGATTTACTGCGACATGGACGGCCTCAAAAAAATCAACGACACTTACGGACATGACGTTGGAGACAGGGCCATAAAATACGAGGCGCAAGTCCTAAAGACCATTTTCCGTTCGAGCGACATTTCGGGCCGTTTGGGTGGCGACGAGTTCGCGGTTTTGGCTTGCGACATGAAGCTCAAGGACTTTGCGAGAGTCAAGCGCGCGATGTTGGCCGAATGCGACAAAATCAATTCAGGCAGCCTTGAGCCGTTCACTCTTTCAATAAGCGTGGGTTGCTCGGAATTCAGTTCCGCAAAGGACGACATAGAGGAATTGATAAACATCGCCGACGGCTCTCAATACGAAGACAAGCGGGCGAAAAAAGAAGCGGAGAAGAAAAAGAAAAAGCCTTGGTGGCAGCGATAAGGAGCGGGGCGGGGTGAAATTTATCGTAATTTTGTTTTCCGACGAAAACGACTTTCAAAAGCAAAAGCTTTTTCCAAGCGCTTCTGGAAGCCAAAAAAGCGCTTTCGAGCGGTCGATGGAATGGGCCGAGGCTTTGAATGTCGAAGGCTTTCAAAAAGAAGTCAAGCTTCTTAACGGAAAAGGCTGGACTGCCGGCGAACTTTTGGAAAATCTTCTTCAAGCCGCAAAAGCCGCGGACGCCGACTTTATTGTTTACGCTTCTTCTTCCTGCGCCTTTTTGGATTTGCCGCTTTCAAAAAAATTGATTCAAGACCACGTAGAGTACAAGGCTGAATACACTTTCGCCGACGGATATCCAGCGGGCTTCGCTCCTGAAATAATCGATTGCGGGGCCGCGGCCATAATGGCCCAGCTTTGCAAGGGCGTGAGCGCGGAGCAGGCGAAAAAGCCTGTTTCCAAAGAATGCCTTTTTGACGTTATAAAAGGAGACGTCAATTCCTTTGAAATCGAAAGCGAAATCTCAAGCGAAGACTACAGGCTTTTGCGCCTGGACTTTATTTGCGACTCAAAGCTAAAGGCCCTCTCTTCAGAAGCCGCGGCTAAAAAATTGGCGGGCTTGGGAAAGCAAGGCCTTTTAGAATTGGACAAGGAAAAAATTGGCGAGGAAAACGTCCTTGCGATTTGCGAGGCCGCGAAAAACGAGCCTGGAGTTTTGGCGCCCCTTCCGGCTTTTTACAACATTCAAATTGAAGGCCGCCTTTTTTCAAAAAATTCTTTTTCTCCATGCGAACAAAAAGACCAAAGGATGCCTTATGAAAGCTTTTCGGCTTTGACAAAAAAAATAAAGGATTTCTCCGACGACGCGGTCGTCTCCCTTTCGCTTTTTGGAGAGGCCGCCTTGCATCCTGACTTTGACAAATTTTTGCTTTTGCCGCTTCAAGAAGGCCTTTCCGTTTTTGTTGAAATCGACGGCGGCCTCCTGCCTGATTTCTTGCAAGGAAACGCTTACAAAAACATAAAGGCTTCGTTGCAAGAAGAAGCCGCCCGAAAAAAAATATATTTTGCGGTTTGCCTTGACGCTTTTAGCCAAGAAACATTTTCTCTTTTTCATTCTGGAGACTTGCAAAAGGCGGCGGCGGCCATAAAAGAATTGGCTTCTGTCTTTCCTGAAACTTACGCGCAGTTTGTTCGGGTTCAAAAGAACGAAAGCGAATTGGAAGCCTTTTACCGCTTTTGGTCGGAAAAAAATTCACCTTCAAACGGTAAAATAATAATTCAAAAATACGACTTCTTTTGCGGCCTCTTGCCCGACGTGAAAAGCGCGGATTTGTCTCCCTTGGTTCGCGAGCCTTGCTGGCATTTAAGGCGGGACATGGACATCGCGCTTGACGGTTCTGTTCTTTTGTGCAGAGACCGTTTCTCTGAGGAAAAATTGGGAAACGCCTTTGAGTCTGACCTTGGCGACCTTTGGAAAAAGAAGGAGCCGCTTTTGACTGAACACATTCAAAAAAAATACTGCGGCCTTTGCGGAAAGTGCGATGAATACTACACATTCAATTTTTAACGACAAGCAGCTTAATTGCCTTATATTGGGCGGCCTTCACACACCCAAGAATGCGGCCGTCAAAGCCTCCGTCATTTTGCTCAACAGCGGAAACAGCCACATGCGCATGCAAAACCTTCTGAATTTGGAAGGCATGGGCTTTGAAAAAATAATCTCCGTTGAAAACGATTCAAAAAACTACAACATCGAAGACTTCGCGCAAAAGTTTCCAAGCGTGAAATTCATCATTCCCTTGGAAAAAGCCGCTGACGGAGACTTGATAAATTTGGCCGCCGCTGAAATATCTTCAAAGTCTTTTTTGATTTTGCGGGATTCCCTTAACGTTTCGGGAGCCTTGTTGACGCCGATTTTGGCGCAAAAGCTTTCATCCGAAAATATTTTTTGCGTCGTTCCAAGAATCTTCACAAAGGCAGGGCAGGGAATACCGAACCAATTCATTCCCGGCGCGAAAAAATCTGTTTTGCGAATCGATTCCTCCACGCAAGTGACAGACGGAATGCCGACCCTTTATCCCTTTAATTTTTTGGGCTTGTACGACACTCAAAAATTCAAGGAGCTGGGCGGCTATGACGGAGAAATAAAAAATTCCTATTGGCAAAACTTGGACTTGTCCTTCAGGGCTTGGCTTTGGGGAGAAAAAATAAAGGTTTCCACATCTTTCACGGTGACTTACGCTGAAGAGATTCCCGACCAAGACTCAACGCCCGATTTGTCGCAGCTAAGGTTTTTCCTAAAGAACATGGCTCCCGTTTACAAAAACGAGCGCGCTGAAATTCCCGCGTCAAAATTTTGGGGCTACAAGCTAAGGTCTTCTTGCGGCCTTTTTGAGAGCTTGAGGCAATTCAACCTTGCCCGCTCTTGGGTCAGGAAAAACCGCTGCAGGTTTAAAATGGACGCTTACAAATTGATTTCTGAGTGGGGAAGCTTTTGATGGCTAGCGGAAAATTCAAGAGCGCGGCGCTCGTCGTTCAATGCCGCCTTTCTTCCACGCGGCTTCCTCAAAAGGCTCTCAAAATGCTGGGCTCAAAGGAATGCGTTTGCTGGACTTTGGACGCGATGAAAAAAGTCAAGGCCAGCCGTTATTTCTTGGCTTGCGACTACGACTCAAAGAGCGCCTTGGAGCCCTTGGCAAAAAAATGCGCTTGGGAAATTTTCGCCGGAGAGCGCGACGACGTTCTTGACCGCTTTTGCTCTTTGATTAACAAAGAGCTTTCTGACTGCGATTTGATTGTTCGGGCGACAGGCGACAATCCCTTTTTATTTTGGGAAGCGGCCCAAGACTCAATCAAGGACTTTGAGGAAAATCATTTTGACGCGGACTACTTCACTTATTCTGGCTTGCCGCACGGATGCGGGGTTGAGCTTTTCAAGATTTCCTCGATTCTAAAGGCGCAAAAGCTGACGGATTCCCCGTACGACAAGGAGCATGTTGGTCCGGCCCTTTACTTGCATCCCGAACACTTTAAATGCGTTTTTAAGGAAGCGCCGCAAAAATACCGAGCGCCGGAATTGCGAACGACTATTGACACTTTCGCCGACTTTAAAAGAGCCGAGCGCCTTTTGGATTTTCTTGGCGGCGACAACGAAAGCGGTCCTTTTTCATCTGAAAAAATTCTTTCCGCTTTAAAAAATCCTTTTTTGCAAAAAACAATCCTGCTCGTTCCCAGCGTAAAGGCGGGGCATGGAACCGGCCATTTAAGAAGGGCCCTTTCTTTGGCAATGAAAACAGGCGCCTTTGTTTACATTCCGCCGGAGCCTTCCTTAAAGGAATGCGACTCCTTATTAAAGGAAGCCTTGCAAAAGGGCTTGAAGCGCTTTCAAATTGTGGATTCCCTTATGGGCGGCTGGGACCTTGTCGCGCTGGATTTGTTCCGTTCTACAAAAGAGGAAATCCAAGCCTTTTCAAAAATCGGCCCCCTTTGCTCAATCGACGACGGCGGAGACTTTTGCCAAGCCGCCGACTATTTGCTTGACGTGATTCCTTCGATGCCAAGAAATTCTTTAGAGCCCAAAGCAAACCTTAACAATCCGGCTTTGATTGACTTGCCGAAAAATCGCAGGGCGGCTTACCCCGAGCGAATAAAAAAAGCGCTTGTATGCGTTAGCGGAGAAACAAAAAAAGACCTTTCCTCTCTTGCCGCGAAAGCCTTGAAAGGCTTGGGCCTTGAAGTTGACGAAGTGACTTCCGAAAAGCCGGTTCAAAATCTGCGCGAGCGCCTGGCCGAATATGACTTGCTCTTGACCCATTACGGCTTTACCGCCTTTGAAGGCTTGGCGGCCGCTTGCGCTGTTTTGCTGCTTTCAACAAGCGGCCTTCACAAAAAGCTTTCGGAAAAATACGGCTTTGTTTGCCTTGACAAAAAGGATTTGACCGCAAAAAAATTGGAGCCTTATCTAAACAATCCTTCTTTGCTGGAAAACAAAAAGCTTAAGGCTCTTTTTCTTTCAAATGAAAAGGGCCTTGAGTCCGACGACATTCAAAAGAAGGATTTTCCCGCCTTGCTTGAAGAGCTTTCTTTTGGCGAGAAATTTTCTTGCCCGATTTGCGGCCCGCAAAAAGATTCTTGCGACAAAATCATTGCAAGGACAAAAAGGCATTCTTTCCGCCGCTGCCAAAAATGCGGAGGCCTTTACCTTTCTTTTTCAACGGACAGCAGGGTTCAGTACGAGGCCGATTATTTTGGAAGCGAATACAAGGCCCAATACGGAAAAAGCTATTTGGAAGACTTTGACTCGATTAAGGCGCAGGGCCTCAGGCGGATTAAAAATATTTTTTCCGCGGCTCATTTTGGACAAAAAGCCTCTGGCCGTTTGCTTGACATCGGCTGCGCTTACGGGCCTTTTTTGCAAGCTGCAAAAGAATCGGGCTTTGAGCCGTACGGAAGCGACATTTCAAAAAGCGCCTTGGATTACGTCAAAAATCAATTGGGCTTTTCTTGCGTTCTTTCTTCGTTCGCCGACTTTGACGCAAAAAAAGAATTTGGATTTGAAGCTTTTGACGTTGTGACGATGTGGTATGTGATTGAGCATTGCCGCGATTTGAAAAATCTTTTGCGCAAGGTGAACGGCCTTTTGAAAAAAGGCGGCGTTTTCGCTTTTTCAACTCCGAGCGGACAAGGAGTGAGCGGCCGCTTTAACAAGCAGTCGTTCTTTGAGCAAAGCCCCCGCGACCATTACACGATTTGGGAGCCTTCAAAGACTGCCGCGATTTTAAGGCTCTTTGGATTTAAAGTTGTGAAAATGGTTTCAACAGGCATTCATCCTGAAAGAATTAAATTGTTCAAAAATATTTCAAAAAAGCCTTTTATTTTTAAGGCTCTTTCGCTATTCTGCAGAATGTTCGCTTTGGGCGACACCTTTGAAGTTTATTGCGAAAAAGTCGAGGACGCGCGATGAAGGATTCAATTTTGATTTTGGGGGCCGGAATTATGCAAAGGCCCGCGATTTTGGCATCTAAAAAACTTGGCCTTGAAATATATGTGGTTGACGCCAATCCAGAGGCGCCTTGCATCGGCGACGCCGACCACTTTGAAAAAATAGACCTCAAAAACCGAGACGAAATCGCAAGCTACGCGCAAAGCCTCGCTGGCTGCATGAACCTAAAGGCCGTCTTTACCGCAGGCACTGACTTTAGCGCCAACGCGGCCTACGCGTCTGAAAAATGCGGCTTTCCCGGCCACAGTTATGAAGCGGCGGTAAACGCGAGCGACAAGGCATTGATGCGCCAATGCTTTAGAAACGCGCGCGTTCCAAGCCCGCATTTCATTTTGATTGAAAAAAAATATTTAAAGAACACTCTGTCAACGCAAGTCGTAAACGGTCTGAAATTTCCTTACGTAATAAAGCCCGTTGACAATATGGGCGCTCGCGGCTGCCGCATGGTAAGAAACCGCGACGAGCTTTTCGCCGCCGTTGACGAGGCCTTCAAGCATTCAAGGAGCGGAAAGGCGCTTTTGGAAGAATACATGGAAGGCCCTGAGTTTTCCATCGACGCTTTGATTTATGACGGAACTTTCACCGTGACAGGCTTTGCAGACAGGCACATAAGCTTTGAACCTTACTTTGTGGAATTGGGCCACACGATGCCAACTTCAATCGACTATAAAAAATACATCGAATTGGTCAAGGTTTTCGCGCAAGGAGCCAGGGCTCTCGGACTTTCAAGGGGAGCCGCCAAGGCCGACATCAAGTGGACCAAGAACGGACCCATGATCGGCGAAATCGCCGCGCGCCTTTCTGGCGGCTACATGTCGGGCTGGACATTTCCTTATTCAAGCGACTTGAACTTGACCGAGCAGGCGATAGAAATCGCCTTGGGCCGAAAGCCTGCCGCCTTGGAATCCTATCGCTTTCCCCTTTGCGTTGAGGACGCTCCATTTAAAATGTTCGCCTACGATTGCGACAGGTCTTCCGCCGAGCGCGCCTTCATATCAATTCCTGGAAGGGTGAAAGAAATTCTTTGCCTTTCGGAAGCGGCGAAAATTTCCGGAGTCCGAGACATTTTTCCGCGCGTGAAAGCCGGCGACCGGGTTGTCTTTCCTAGGAACAACGTTGAAAAGTGCGGAAACGTGATTGCGGCGGCGCAAAACAGGCAGGACGCGGTGAAGGCCGCCGAAGAAGCCGTTAAGCTTGTGACGATAGTTTTGGAAAAAGGAAATCCCGAAACCGACGACTTCCTTAGAATGAAAAGGGCAAAGGAGGACGGTCATTTTCCGCCCGAAGCCTTCCAGCTTCCAAAAGAAGTTGACCGCGCCTTTATATTTGAGCTTGACTGCGAGTCCGAGCGAAAAATCGGAGAGTTCGACTTGATTT
This sequence comes from Treponema sp., assembly GCA_024689365.1. GTDB lineage: Bacteria > Spirochaetota > Spirochaetia > Treponematales > Treponemataceae > Treponema_D. The sequence goes on from JAILDQ010000136.1 coordinate 11,477, forward strand.
CTTCTTGCGTTCCAAATTCCCTTTCCGGCTGCATGGACCTTTGCGACTGGAACCATTTGACGCTCGGAGAGACTATTGAAAAATTCGACAAAATGAGTTTAAATCACGGTGAGTTGAATTACAAAAAATTTTGGCTCGCGTTGATACGCGGCGGAATACAGGGGGCCTTGTATGTTTCAAAATAAATCGAATGCGGCGCGCGCCTTTAAAGGCCTTTTGACAAAAAGAAGCGGAAAGCTTTTTTTCGCGCTTTGCGTTTCCCTTTTGCCTCTCGTCGCCTCGCCGCTTTTTGGACAGGAACTTTCATTGTTGGACGAAAGCTCGAAAAAAGGCCAAGTCCTTTACTGGGACACCTTGACCCAAAGCGGCGTCCTTGAAAAAAACGGAAAGCAAGTTTCCTTCCGCGCCGGCTCAAACGTAATTCTTTTGGACAACGAAAAATTCGCCTTCACCGACGCGCCTCAAATCGCAAACGGACAAATTTCCGTCAGCCAAAAATTCATCCAAGACTCGGAGGAATGGTTTTCGTTAAGGTCTTCCTCAGGCGAAAATTTCAAGGTCGGCGCGATTCTAATCGATCCGGGCCATGGCGGAAAGGATCCTGGCGCCTTGATGACCCATAAAATAAACGGCAAAAAAGTCACGATAAAAGAAAAGGACATAAACCTTTCCGTGGCCAAAATGCTTGCGGCCCGCTTAAAGGCAGCCTATCCACAAAAGCAAATAATAATGACGAGAAGCTCGGACGTTTTCATCACCCTCCAGCAAAGGACCGAAATCGCAAACTCGGTAAAGCTCAAGGACCACGAGGCCGTCCTATACATTTCGATTCACGTGAATTCTTCCCTTGACAAAAAAGCCAGGGGCTACGAAGTTTGGTACCTTTCGCCAGGCTACAGAAGAACCGTTTTGGACCACGGAAAAAACGAAGACCCAAAGCTTTTCCCGATTTTGAATTCAATGATGGAAGAAGAGTACACGACCGAAAGCATTTTAATCGCGAAATTCATCATGGACGGCCTTGCCGCGCAAATCGGAAACCTAAGCTCGTCAAGAGGCATCAAGGCGGAGGAATGGTTTGTGGTCCGCAACTCCAACATGCCGAGCGTTTTGGTCGAAGTGGGCTTTGTGTCGAATTATGAGGAAGCCAAGCTTTTAAATGACGAAAGCTACTTGCAAAAAACAGCCTTTGGAATATATAATGGAATAGCCGCTTTTGTAACCCACTTTGAGCGCTCTCGCGGCTTTACAGGAACAAAATGAACTTAAACGACGCAAGCCAAAAATTAAAATGTCCCAAGGCGCTTTTGGGCTGCCTTCTTCTCTTGTCCTTCGTGTTTTCCTTCGCGGTCTTTTTGGCGAAAAATCCCTTTGTCCGCTACAGCTTCCGCTTTCAGTCCGTTGACTCGGGCCGCAACAACATTGAATGGCGCTTGCTTCCTGCCAAAAAAGGCTCAGAAAAAATTCTTTCTTATGTCGAAGAGCTTTTGCTTGGCCCAAAAACCGAGCGCTGCAGGCCGATTTTTTCCCCGGGAACAAAGGTTCAGTTTTGCTTCGAGCGGGACAGGGTCCTTTACGTTTCCCTAAGTACGGCTTTGCTTGAAAAGACAGGAAACGCCAGCGAGATTATGAAGGGAATCGAGCTTTTCAAGAAAAACATTCGCTTCGCCTTTCCTTACTTAAAGGAGATAGAGATTTTCATCGACAAAAAAAGCCTGATGAAAGACTGAATTTTCATTCAAAATAGGGAAGGGCGCTTGCTTGGCGGCTAAAACAAAAAATTTTTTTCTAAAAACCTTGACAAAATCCCTTTCTTATTAGATAATATTAGAAATTAGACAAGGCTACATCTATAAAATAATTAAAGGAGTTTTTCAGATGAAGAGAACTTTCTATCTATTTGCGACAGCGCTTTTGCTCGCCGGTTCCCTTGCTTTCGCAGACGAATCAATGCTCATTGACTTTACGCTTCTTCAAGCGGACTGCTGCAATGATGAGAACGGCAACCCGACGCAGAACAAGCGCACGGTAATGGATTTTTCTGTAGCGGCTGGCGCCACATTCACAGACGACCAAAAGGATTTGATGAAGACATCTCTCGCGTTGCCTGAATGGGAAGTCGCTTTGAACTCTTCCGCCCGCAATGTTGGAAGTCTCGCGGACTCAAGAGTCGTCGCCGCCCCTGTAAAGGACAGCGCCAACGTTCCGTTCGCCGGAAAAGAAGTAATGGGCGTTCGCGTAATTTTCCCTGATTGGGCGAACAACGCAAACGCGGTTATCGCTCCGGCTTTTGACATTCCCGCCTACGAGCCTTTGGCCGACGCTGACGACAATGGCGTTCGCGCTGAGCCGACAGACGAGCAGAAGGCCTCTCAGAAGACTTTGTTTGAAGACGGTTACGGCGTTGTAAAGAACGTTGGAACTCTTAAGTCTATCGCCGTTACAACAATGGGAATGAACTATCCCCACGCGTTGTATGTTCTTCTTAAGGACAACGACAACATCGAGCGCCGCTATTTCATGGGCTACCTCGGATTCGACGGCTGGAAGACCTTGATCTGGAACAACCCCCAGTACATCTCTGAAATCCGCAACCGCGAAATTCGCGTATACCCGATTTATCCTCGCGGACTTCCTTTCGTGAAGTTCACTGGTTTCCAGGTTTGCCGCGACGGAGCCCACATCGGCGGAAACTACATCGGATACTTCAAGGACGTAAAGGTAATTTACGACAAAGCCTTGCTCACATCTGACCGCGACATCGCTGACGAAGATCTTTGGGGAATCATCACAAAGAAAGAGTCAGAGCGCCAGACTGCCGAAATGCAGCGCTTTGGAAACAAGCAGGTTAACCGCTATCTCGAAAAGGCTAAGTTGGCTACAGAAACTCAGTTCTCTAACAGCTTGAACGAAGATTCTTCTTCTAACGCTCAGCAGAACTCTGGAGATTCAGCTACAGCCACCGAGCGCTAATTTTCAAAGAAACATAGTTTCGTAAAATTAGCTTCAGCATAAGGGGTTGTCCGGAATTCGGACAGCCCTTTATTTTTTTTTCAAAAAAAAGCCGTGGGCTAAAATTCTCGCGGTAAAAAAAACACAAAGCGCCTTGACCGATTCTAGGAGTTAAAGATGGATTCGTCCACGCCAAGCAAAAGCAACATAGAAGATTTATACAACTCATACTATCCGATTTTTTCTTGCATCTTGAACAACATTCAAAATATGCTTGCAAGCGACTTGGACTTGAATCCTCGGCCCGTCCTAAAGTCTAGAATAAAATCTTTTAAAAGCTATTATTCAAAAGTCTTGCGATTGAAGTCCAGCGAGATTTATCAAACCGACAAACTTGTTTGTTTGACGGACATGATAGGCGTTCGCGTTGTTTGCGCTTTTTTGGAAGACATTTCAAATGTCGTGAAGCAAATCTCAGGAAAGTATTCCGTTCGGGAAGTGGAGCGCAAGGGCGAGACCATGAGCTTTAAGGAATTTGGCTACGAGTCCGTCCACATTTTGATTGACATTCCAAAAGACTGCTTGGACTTGAGCGCCCTTAATCCAGCCTTGGTTCAAAACTTGCCGATTCCCGAAGAGCTTTGCTGCGAGATTCAAGTAAGGACAATTTTGCAGGACGCCTGGGCGGAAGTTGAGCACGAGTTGATTTACAAGACTGAATTCACGCCCTTTGACGCGCCTCTAAGAAGAAAGCTTGCTTGCGTAAACGCCTCCCTCTCTTTGGCGGACACAATTTTCCAAGAGATTCGGGACTACCAAAAGAATTTTCAGCGGGCGGTTGACGAGCGCAGGGAAACCTTTTACAAGAAGGCCGACGTCATTACCGACCAGGAAAACGGTTTGCAAAACCCGGACGCTTCAGGCGCGAAAGGGCAGGAAGAAATTGGCCGCGTAAGCCCTTACGTTCGCGGAACAATCGACGACATGATTTTGCGCGCCCTCCAAGCCCACAACAGCGGCAACTTGGATTTGGCGGTAAACATTTATTCTGAAATCCTTTCTTCAAAATCGCAATTGAACGACACTGTTCTTTCTGTCATTCACAAGCACAGGGGAATGGCTTTCTTCGCGCAAAACAAGTAT
>JAILDQ010000140.1 GCA_024689365.1 Treponema sp.
GGCAATTGACCAACGCTAACTTTTTGCGCTATTATATGAACTCGAAGAGAATCTTCCGCAATGACCAGATGCCAAGAGCATGGCTTTGCGGACTCAAAAAACAGAGGTCAATATGCCGTATTCCGAACCTACAAACCTTGCGATTGTAGCTTGCCCGGGTGGAGAAGTATTTGCCGATGAAGTTATAACTCATCTTCGCCACATGTACAAACATCGTTTCACCTTAAAGAACGATGTCATTTCAAAGCGCTACCAGCTTGAGAAAACTGATTTAATCAAGCAAATCAATCTTGGCAGCGACATCAACACGTCTGACATTTGCATGAAGGGCGCGACCGACAAATACAGGCCGCCGATTTTCAAGGTAAAGGCTCGTTTCACCTACTTTATGAACGGCGAATTCAAGACCGAGCTTTTGGAATGCGTTCGCGGAAAAGACGTTTTCATTTTCCAAGACGTAGAGAACCACGAAGTTCTTTCGCTTAACGACGGAAAGAACAAATTGTCGCTTTCTGTAAACGACCACGTAATGTCCCTTTTGGTGACAATCGACTGCGTTCGCCAAGCGGGCGCGGCAAACATAACGCTTGTAGTTCCGGCGTATCCCTACAGCCGCCAGCACAAAAAGAAGGGCCGCGAAGGCTTGACCGCCAGCATGCTCGGCCACATCTACGAATTGCTCGGCGTAAAAAGAATCATCACGCTCGACATTCACTCGCGCGAAATCATCAACGCCTTCAGCACAATTTCATTGGAAAACTTGCACGCTTCATATCAAATCATCCGAGAGCTTGCGAAAATCGTTGACCTTACGGGAAAGACCGAAGACCTTGTTGTCGTTTCTCCTGACACAGGCGCGATTGACAGAAACAAGTTCTACGCGTCGGGCCTGAAGCTTCCGCTCGCCATGATTTACAAGGAGCGCGACTATTCAATCGTAACCCAGGACGCGCATTCAACAAACATCAAGGCCATAAAACTTTTGGGCGACGTTAGCGGAAAGGTTGCCTTCCTTGCCGACGACATGCTTGGAACCGGCGGAACCCTTCTTAAGGCCATGCAGTTTCTTAAGGAGCAGGGCGCCACAAAAGTCATCGCCGCCATTTCGCTTCCTTTCTTTACAGGAAACGCGATTGAGCTTTTTGACGAAGCCTACAAGAAGGGCCTCTTTTACCGAGTCATTGGAACCAACGCCGTTTACCACGACGCTCTCAAAGACAAGGAATGGTACATCAACACGAATGTAAGCGGCTTGTTCGCAAACGTAATCACTCGCGTTCACCACAACCAGTCATTGAGCGACTTGCTTGACAACCGCAACATCATTGAAAAACTTGTAAAGCAGGATTCAAGCGTAAACGACGATGACGAACAATAGTTTGTCTAAGAAAGAATTAGTATTTTCTATTGATATTGGAACGACTTCTCTCAAAGCCGCTTTTGTCAGCGCCTTGGGGGAAGTCTTTTCTTTTAAGCGAATCGAATATTCAAGCCTTCCGATTTTCTCTTCGGAAAAAAACGCTTCAGGCCTTTGGCTCGAAGCCTTGAAAAAAATCTTGCCCGATCCCTTGCTTGACGATTGCGCGGCGCTTTGCGTTTCGGGAAACGGTCCGACAATTGTAAGCGACTCTGGAAAAAGCCTTTTGTGGAATGAAAGCGCGGAATTTTTTCAAGCCCAAGATTTTTCGCAAGAAGAAAGTTCCGGACTCTTTGAAAAAATCGAATTGCCCGACGCGCAAAAAAAAATCTACGAGCCGCGCCTCTTTGCCTTTAGAAAAAAATTCCCCGAGGAATGGAAGGCGGCTAAAAAACTTTTTCCCGCGCCGGAATGGCTTTGCTTTTATCTTGAGAAAAACCGCGCCGCCTTTGGCCTTGGCCAAGACATTTTGATTTATCCTTCAGGCCCTGATTTTATAGCCGCCTTGATTGGAAGCGGAACTCTTTTTCCCGGCCGCCTTTGCGACAGGGCGGGCTCTAGCGAAGGCCTTAACCTTTGCTCCTCAAAGGCCGTTCAAGACAAAAATCTAAGGACAATGCCTTCGCCCGCAAAGGGCTTGTGGAACATTTCTTGCCTGATTTCCGACCCTGGAAAAAGCTCGCGGGAAAAGTTGGACAAGCTCTCAAAGGCTTACAAGACCTTGAAAGCCGCGGCGGCCGCAAATGATTTGGATTTTGACGACACGATAGTCGTTTCTGGCGGCCAAGCGATGGACCAGAATTTGCTTCAACAAAAGGCCGATGCCCTCAACTCAAAAATCGCCCTTGTCCAAATCCCGGACGCCGAACTCCTCGGCGACGCGGCCGCCGCTTTTACAAGACTAGGCCGTTACGAAACTTTGCAAGAAGCAGTGAGAAAAATCGTTCGCGTGACAAAGACTTTTTATCCGGCGGCCGCATCTTTGGCTTGCGGCAAGTCCAAGGCGGAGGAATGCCAAGCTTTTCCCCGCTTTTACAATATTCCGGCCGGCTTAAAGGCTATAATTTTTGACATCGATTCAACCTTGTACACAAACGCAGGCTACGCTTTTGAGCAAGTTGACTGCCAGGTGCGCCGCTTCGCTTCATTGCGGGGCATTTCAAACGAGGAAGCGAGAAAAATGGTGGCCGATTATAGGAAAAAATTCGCCCAAGAAAACGGCGGAAAAAAAGTTTCCCTTTCAAACACCCTTTTGTCCTTTGGAATAAGCATTGAGCAAAGCGTTCAATGGCGGCGCGAACTGATTGAGCCTGGCGAGTTTTTAAGTCCCGACAAAAAATTGCGGGAAACGCTGGCTCTTCTTTCAAAAAAATTCAAGTTGCTTTGCGTCACGAACAATCCGATTTTGCCGGCCCAAAAAACCTTAAAGGCTTTGGGCGTTGAAGAATGGATTTCAAGCCTCATCGGTCTTGACACTTGCAACCTTTCAAAGCCCGCCAAAGAGCCCTTTATTCTTGCCGCCAAAGAAGCCGATTTGCCCTTTGACAAAATCGCAAGCGTCGGCGACCGCTACGACTTGGATTTGGCCCCCGCCTTGGAGCTTGGAATGGGCGGAATTTTGGTAAGCGGTGTGGCCGACGTTTACAAGCTGCCAAGTCTTCTTTAGTTTTTTTCTAGTGGACAAACTTTTAAATTCTTGTTATAATATTGTGTCGAGGAATTTATGAAAGTTACGAAAGTTCAGGGAAAACTTGAGCTTAAAAATTCAGGCGGTCTCTCACTTTTTTTCATTGGAGCTGGAAGCGCCTTTTCAAAAGTAAATTTTCAAAACAACGTTATTTTCATTAAAGGCAAGGAGCATATTCTCATTGACTGCGGAACTCTTTGCCCGCTCGCAATTTTGCAGTACGGCGTAAAAATTTCCGAGATAAAAAATTTTTTCTTGACCCATTCCCACGCTGACCATATTGGCGGAATGGAAGAAGTCGCTTTCACGGATTATTACTCAAAAAAAACGCCGCCGGTTGTCGTGATTGACGACAAGTTCAAGAAAATTTTGTGGAACGAATCTTTGCGAGGCGGCTTGGGCTACAGCAAAACCTTTGACGGAAGAACCGCCGGCTTTGACGATTTTTTCACCCAGCAAAAACCTGTAAAAGTGAAATGCGGAAAGCATTATTACCAGCAGGCTTTTATCGGCGGCAAGAATGGAATCGATTTGAAGGTTTTTGAAACTTCCCATTCAAACGCCCGCGATTCTCGCGGAAGGGTTTTCCATTCAAGCGGCGTTGTTGTTGACAACAGAATTCTTTTTACTGGCGACACAAAATTCAACCGCAAGCAGTTGGACGGAATCTTGGGCGATTTTGAAATCGAATGGATTTTCCACGATGTTTGCTATTACCAAAACGAAGTTCACGCAAGCTACAAGGACTTGTTGACCTTGCCTGCGGACATTAAGAAAAAAATATATTTGTGCCATTATGACGAGCCCTTGCTTGAAAAAAATCCCAAGAAAGACGGATTTGCGGGCTTTGTTAAAAGAGGCTGTTATTATAATTTTGATTTGTAATTATTAGGTCCATTAGCTCAACTGGATAGAGCGGCCGCCTCCTAAGCGGCAGGTTGTGTGTTCGATTCACATATGGGCCATTTGTTTTGACCGCCTGTCATTCTGAATCAAGTTTGGAATGACGGGCGTTTTTTTTCTAGTCAAAAAGCGCTTGGACTGCCCGAACGTAGCCGATTTGCGTGTAATTGTAAAGCGCGGCCCAAGCAAAGCCGTCTTTTTGCGGAAAGACGTCCTTGTCGTAAGGAAGGTTCATGCTGACAGCGATTGTTTTCTTTGCCTTTCCTTGCCTCTTTATTTCTCTTGCAAGCGCGGAAGGGAAGGCCGCTTGCCACAATTTTTTGTCTTTGACCGCGTTTCCCGTAAGCTGGGTAAAAACTAAAATCATGTCCGCGGCCTTTATTTTTTCTTTGTCGCTGGCCTTTGGGCTTTTCCTTTCTTCGTAGCAAACAAACTGAACGTCATTTATTGAGCGGGCTAAAAATTGTTTTTGCAAGCATTCCTCTTTGTCTGAAGAAGGAATGAAGGCAAGAATATTTTTTCCTTTTGCAGGGAGGGGATTTTTTAAATTGCGAAAAGAGGCTCTGGCCGCTTGAATTTGAATTTTTGCCAAATCTTCGTTTGCCTTTTTCTTTTGGCTTTTTTCCATTGGAATTATTTTTTGCGGAAGCGAGCTTATTTTTTTGTCTTGAATTTGAATCAAGCCCGCCTTTTCCTTTAATTCTAGCGTTCTGAAAACCGCTTGGTCCAAGGCCTTTTTGTCAAGGTCTCCGTCTTCAAGGGCTTTTTGAACTTTGCAAAAAAAGTCTTCCAAAAAATCCAAGTCGCGTTTTGTGTAAACGTTTATGGGATTTATGATTAAGTCGCAGCCGGCGTTTACCGCAAGAACAAAGCTTTCTTCTGGCGTCCAATTGTCGCAAATGGCCCGCATGTCCATGGCGTCGCTTATGACCGCTCCCTTGTAGCCCAATGAGCCGCGCAATATTTTTGTAAGAATTTTTTTTGACAGGGTTGCCGGCGGAACAAGGGCTTTTCCGCTTTTTGAGGATTTTAATTTTGTCTTGTCCAAACGGGGGCATTGTATGTGCGCTGTCATAATGAGGGGAATGCCGCTTTGTATGTTCGCCTTAAAGGGAACGGCTTCCTTTTTTTTCCATTTTGAAAGGGATGAATAAATTATGGGCAAGTCCAAATGCGAGTCTAGCGATGTGTCTCCGTGGCCTGGAAAATGTTTGGCGCAAGGAAGAACTCCAGCGCTCATAAGGCCTCTTGAAAAGGCTTCTGAAAAATCCGCCGCCTCTTGCGGGTCGCTTGAAAAGCTTCTGATTCCTATTACCGGATTTTGCGGGTTTGATGAAATGTCGCAAACTGGCGCCAAGTCCGCGTTGATGCCGTAGTCCAACAAAAGCTCTCCGTTCGCTTTTCCGCACAAAAATGAATTTTCTGTGTCGCCGCTTTTTCCAATAGCCATCGCGCTGGGACTTGCAAAATCATAAACGCGCGCGACGTTTCCGCCTTCTTGGTCCGCGAAAAAAAGCAAGGGCAATGCTCCTCCGTCAATGGCCGCGGCGTTCAAGTCTTTTATGAATTTTTTTGCCGCTAACGGATCGGTCATGTTTTCTCCGTACAAAATTATCGAACCGATATGGTAGTCCTTGATTGTTTTGTAGATTGTGGAATTTATTTTGTTCATCGGAGAAAAGATTTTCGGGTTTTCCGCCGCGAGGGCGGGCTTGTAAAATTCCCGTTCCTGGTCTGCGTCTGTCCAAAAGCGAAAGTTCATAACGCAAAGCGCTCCGATTTTTTGTCGCGGAGTCATCTGCTGAACGTGTTCGCGAATGACGCTTTTTGCGCGGCTGTCCGCAATCGAGCTTGGCGCGACGCTTTGCGCTTGAAGCGCGGAGGCTTTTAAAGAAAAAAATATTGCGAAAAGGAAAATGCAAAAGCGCGAAAAGGATTTGTTCATAAAAATATTATAATGGAAGAAGTTAAAATAATCAATTTCCGCCTTGGCTTGATTCAAGTCTTTGACAAAAGCCCTTTGTGTATGGTAAAATAAAATTCTCTATTATGAATAAAAACGACTATCGCTTGCGGGCCTACGCCATGCAGGCCAACAATGACGGCGAACAAAATAAACGTTCGGAAGAATTGGACGCAAAAACTTCCGCCCTTAAAAGCGGCGGCTTGCTAAAAGTTCCGCTTGAAGACAATAAGGATTCGGGACAAAAGGGCGACAGCGTTTATCGCAGGGTGGCCAAGTTTTTGCTTTTGGTCGGAAACGACCAAGCGGCCGAACTTTTAAAGTATTTGCCCCAAAGCGATGTTGAAAAAATAATCCCTGAAATAACCACGATTCGTTCGGTAGGCCAAGAAGAGGCCGCGGCGATTTTTGAGGAATTTCATTCCCTTGTTGAATTGAAAAAAGAGAACGGCGGCGAGGCCACTGCCTTTAACATTTTGGAAAAAGCCTTTGGCGCCGGAAAGGCCGGCAACTTGATGAAAAAGGTTGAGGCTAAAATTGACGCGGCCCATCCCTTTGCCTATTTAAAGGAAAAGACTAAAGAAGAAATTTTGGCCTTGCTAAAGGGCGAAAGCTCTCAAATAATCGCCTTGGTCTTGAGCTACCTTGAGCCACAGCAAGCCGCCGGCGTGATTAACATTATGGAGCCCTCCTTGAAAAAAGAAGTCGTTCTTCGTTTGGCGAAAATGCAAAAAGTCGCGCCCGAGGTGATTCAAGCCATAGACAAAACGATTCAAGAAAAAGCGTCAAAGCAGGTTAGGGACGATTCTTTGCGCATAGACGGCCGCGGAGCCTTGGCCCAAATCTTAAAGAGAATGGACTTGAACGCCGAGCAGGAAATTTTGGACAGCCTTGATCCGGAGCTTAGCCGCGATTTGCAGCAAAAGCTTTTTACGCTTGAAGACGTTGTTCATTCAGACGACAAGTATTTGCAAAAAAAACTCGCTTCAATGACAGACAAGGACATCGCGTATTTAATCGCCGCAAAGGAAAAGGACTTTGAGCGAAAAATACTGAGCAATGTTTCGGTTGCCAGGGCGGCCAATATTATGGAAGAGCAGGAGGCCGCAAAGCCCATGCTCAAAAAGGACGTTGAGGCCATCACTAAAAATTTTGTGGCCCAATTGCGCGCCGCTTGGGAAAAGGGCGACTTGCGAGTTTTTGGAAGAGACGATGACGAGGTTTACGTTCAATGATTTCTAAATCATACAAAGGATTTGACTTAATAAGCGTTCAGGACATTCCCGATTGCTCTAGCAAGGGAATTTATTTGCGGCACAGAAAAAGCGGCCTTGAAGTTTATCATTTGCTTAACGACGACAAGGAAAACCTTTTTGCCTTTGCCTTTAGGACTCCGAACAAAAAGTCAAACGGTGCGGCCCACATCGTTGAGCATTCAGTTTTTTGCGGCTCAAAAAAATATCCGTTAAAAGACCCCTTTGCCGTTTTGGAAAACCAAAGCGTTCAAACTTTTATGAACGCGCTTACTTTTCCAGACAAAACCGTTTATCCCGCCAGCTCGATTCTTGAGTCGGATTATTTCAATCTTATGAGCGTTTACGCCGACGCGGTTTTCTTTCCTATTTTAAGCGAAGAAACATTCATGCAGGAAGGCCGCCGCTTGGAATTGGACCACAAGGGAAAGCCAAAAATTGTAGGCGTTGTCTTTAACGAAATGAAGGGCGCCTATTCGTCCTTTACGGGAGCGGTTGGAGACGCGATTGACCGCGCCTTGGTTCCCGACACTGTTTACGCAAAGGACTCTGGCGGCGATCCGCTTGAGATTGCAAAAATCACTTACAAGGAATTCAAGGACTTTCACAAAAAATATTATTCGCCGCAAAACTGCCTTGTTTTTTTGTACGGAAACATTCCTACCGAAAAGCAGTTGGACTTCTTGCAAAAAAACGTCTTGGATGAATTTCCAAACGACAAAGACGCGGCATTTTCGGCAAAAAGCCAAAAAGAATTTTTGGAGAAAATGCTAAAGTCTGAAAGTCAAAAGCCTTTTGGCAAAATGAGATGCTCAAAAGAGATTGGACCTGTGAGCGCCGGCGACAAGGATTCGACCGCGCTTGTTTCCTGGCTTTGGGGAAATTCAGATAATATGGAAGATTACGCTCAAAGCGTTTTTTTAGGAAACCTTTTGTGCGGACAAGACGGCTCTCCGATTTCCAAGGCCTTGCTAAAAAGCGGCTTGGGAAAAGACTTGAGCGTTGCCAACGGAACTGACGCTTCCACAAGGCAAATAACTTTTTCCGTCGGCCTTCGAGGCGTCAAAAAGGGAAATCTTGAAAAAGTCAAGGCCTTCATATTCAAGGAAATACAAGAGATTTACAAAAACGGAATTTCCCAAGACGACATTGATTCTACAATAAATTCAATCGATTTTGAAAATCGTGAAATAAAGCGCTTTCAAGAACCTTACTCTTTGGTTTTTATGAGGCGGGTTCTTCGCTCTTGGAATTACGGAGGCGTTCCCGGAAACTGCCTTTTTATCCGCGACGCCTTTGAGCGCCTTAAGGAAAAGATTTACGCAGATCCAAACTACATCAAGGCTTTGATAAAAAAAACTCTTGTCGACAACAAATCTTGCGCGTGGACTGTCGTGACTCCCGACAAAAAATATTTGGCCGACCGCGCCGCCGCCGAAAAGAAAATCGCTTTGGATTATTATAAGGCGACGAGCAAAGAAAAAGTTCTTGCCAAAACAAAGGCCCTGCATGAATACCAAGAAGCGCCCGACAAGGACAAGTCGATTATTCCGCACATTCGTCCAAAAGACTTGAAGGTCATTGACGAAAAATTAAAAATCAGCATTTCTAAAATCAAGACAAAAAAGGGCGAAGTTCCTCTATTTAAAAGCCTTGAAAACACTAACGGAATCGTTTACGTTACGGCCGCTTTTCCAATGGACGTTTTTGAGCCGGACCTTTATCCTTACTTGCCCTTTTTCGCTTACATCCTGAATGAATTGGGCTGGGGCGAATTAAAATGGGACAAAAGCTCAATCTTGATTTCAAAGACTTGCGGCGGTTTTGGAACCAACGCCTTTACAAACTCTTGTCCAAAATGGAAAGGCGCAAAAGAGCTTTACAAAAGCAACAAGGCCTTTTCCGGCCGTCAGTGGCTCTTTTGCAAAATAAAGGCCTTGGACGAAAAGACTTTTGCCGCCGTTGACTTGATGCGCGATTGCTTGATGGGCGCTCGTTTTGACGACAAGGCGCGCGTAAAAAATTTGGCCGAAGAATTTTTGAGCGATTTGGAAAGTTCGGTTGTTCCAAACGGCCACAGCTTTGCGTGCGGCCGAGCGGAAAAGGATGCCAACAAGTCCAGCGCGATAGACGAGCTTTGGAGCGGTTTTTGCCAAATCTTCACTTTGAGAAAAATTGTTTTGGACATAGACGGAACGATTGAAAAAATGAAATTCATCGCGTCAAAAATTTTCTCGTCCGGCGCCCTTATCCACGTGACGGCAGACAAAAAATCAATGCCTTGCGCTTTGGCCGCCGCAAAAAAATTCGCGAATGACCTTAATTTAAAGGCGCCCGCAAAAAAAGCCGCCGCGCCTGATTCGGCCTTTTACGATTTGACAAAAATCAAAGAATCCGCCGACAAAAAGAACGAGCGTTTTAGCGTCCAGTCGATGGTTGGCTTTGCCTCGCTTTCTTTTAAGGCTTCAAACGGCAACATTCGGGAGGCGACGGCGGAAAAAGTTTTGGCCCACTTGCTTTCCAGCGGCGCCTTGTGGGAAAAGATTAGAACCGTCGGCGGCGCTTACGGAGCCTTTGCGCATGTGGATCCTGTTTGCGGCCGCTTTACGCTTTCGACTTACAGGGACCCAAATCCAGAGGCAAGCCTCAAGGCTTTTGACCAATGCCTTGAAGATGTTGCAAAAACTTGTCTTGATTCTGAAAGCGTGGAAAAAGCGATTGCCGGAACTTACTCCAGTTCAATCCATCCCAAGACTCCAAAAACCAGAGGAAACACGGCTTTCTTGCGACAATTGTATTTAGTCGATTCAAAGGATCTTATGGAGTGGACAAGAATTCTTCTTTCGGTAAATGCGGAAGACTTGCAAAAGGCCGCCAAGCGTTTGTTGGCCTCGCGAAAAAAGGAAGCCTCAAGCGTTTTGATTTTGCCCAAAAACTTCGCCGCTTCCCGCAACGCCATTGAAATTTAAGGCCGCTTTCATTATAATATTCGCTACTTTAATTTACCTTGTAGGAAAAAAATATGTCATTGGAAAAAATGAGAAACATCGGAATCATGGCCCACATCGACGCGGGAAAAACAACGACTACCGAACGAATTCTTTACTATACTAAGAAGATTCACAAGATTGGCGAAATAGACGACGGCCAGGCAACGATGGACTGGATGGCCCAGGAGCAAGAGCGCGGAATCACGATTTGCTCCGCCGCCACAACAACTTATTGGAAAGACTATCAAATCAACATAATCGACACGCCCGGCCACGTTGACTTTACGGCGGAAGTTGAGCGCAGCCTTCGCGTTCTTGACGGAGCGGTTTGCGTTTTGTGCGCGGTTGACGGAGTTCAGCCGCAGACAGAAACCGTATGGAAGCAAGCCGACGAGTTCAACGTTCCGCGCTTGTGCTTCATGAACAAGATGGACAGAATCGGAGCCGATTTCTTTGGCTCGATGGAAGACGTTCACAACAAGTTCGGCGTTGATTGCGTGGCCCTCCAGATTCCGATTGGACAAGGCCCTGAATTTGAAGGCGTGATTGACTTGTTGAAGATGAAGGAAATCCGTTGGGACGCGGAAAGCGAAGGCGAAAAATTCACCGAGACTGACATTGACCAAAGCCGCTTGGACCAGGCGAATGAATGGCGCGAAAAGTTGGTCGACATGGTTGCCTCTAGCGACGACGCTTTGGCGGAACTTTATCTTGAAGGAAAAGAAATATCTGTAGAGCAATTGAAGGCCGCTTTAAGAAAGGGAACCATTTCAAGAGCCTTCGTTCCTTTTGTGATGGGAAGCTCCCGCCACAACCAAGGCGTGCAGCCCTTGATTGACGCGATTGTAGACTACCTTCCAGCCCCTGACGAGGTTGCCCCCGCAAAGGGCGTTCACGTAAAGCGGGACAAGACGGAAGACGTTGAGGTTCCTTGCAAGGAAAACGGACAGGCGCTTGGCCTTGTATTTAAAATTCAGTACGACAGAGAAATGGGCCCCCTTTGCTATGTCAGAATGTATTCCGGAAAAATCTCCGCCGGAACGCAAGTCTTTAACGTTGGAAAAAAGAAGCGCGAGCGCGTTAACAGAATTCTAAGAATGCACGCCGACAAGTCCGAGCCTATGGACAGCGTTGGAGCCGGCGACATCGCGGTTTTCATCGGCCTGAAATTTGCTCAGACCGGCGACTCTCTCGGAAGCGAAGGATATCCGGTTTTGCTTGAAAGCGTGAATTTCCCCGAGCCTGTAATCAGCGTCGCCATCGAGCCCGACTCAATCAGCGAGCGCGACAAGCTCAACGAAACTTTGGAAATACTTTCGCGCGAAGACCCGACTTTCACTCATAAGGAAGACGCGGAAACCGGCCAAATGATTATAAGCGGAATGGGCGAGCTTCACCTTGACGTTCTTGTAACAAGAATGAAAGACGATTTTGGCGTAAAGGCCAGAGTGGGCGCTCCCCAAGTCACATACCGAGAGGCTGTCACCGCCCAAGGCTCGGCCACCGAAAATTACAGCCGCGTTCTTGGCGGAAAGGAAAACACCGCCGGAATCACGGTCACTGTCAGCCCGCGCGAAACTGGACAAGGAAACAGCTACGAGTGCAAGGTTCGCGATTCTTCAATTCCGGAAGAAATTTACGAGGCCGTCAAAAACGGATTTGAAAACGCGCTTGCGGCCGGAATCAATTACGGCTATCCTTGCGCGGACACAGCCGTTTGCGTAACAGGCCTTGACTACAACGAGCTCACTTCCACAAGCTTTGCCTTTGAGGCTTGCGCCGTAGCCGCCTTTGACAAGGCTTGCAAGACGGCCGCCCCTGAATTGCTTGAGCCTGTTATGGACGTTGAAATTTCTTGCCCCAAGGAATTTGTGGGCGACGCGATGAGCCAAGTGACCCAGCGCGGCGGAATGATTATGGGCCAGGATTCAAAGGCTTCCGGAGAATTGATTCACTGCGAGGCCCCGATGGCCAAAATGTTCGGATTTTCCACGAATCTTAGAAGCGTAACCCAGGGCCGAGCCAGCTTCCAAATGGAGTTCAGCCACTTTCAGGTAAAGGTCGGCGGCCTCGGAAACGCCTACTAGCCTTGAGCGTCTTTGCGCGCCAAAAAACGCGCGTATTGACACAAGGCCCCTTTTTGCGCTAAATTCCAAGGATTATGAAAACACGTTGTTTTGCAATGTTAAAGCCTGGCGTTTTGAACCGCAGGTTGGTCGGCGAGGTTATTGGCCGGCTTGAGAAAAAAGGCCTCAAATTGGTTGGCCTTAAGATGATGAACATTTCTCCCGAATTGGCGTCAAAGCACTACGCCGAGCACAAAGGAAAGGCCTTTTACGATTCTTTGGTTGGCTACATCACTTCTGGCCCTGTAGTGGCCATGTGCTGGCAGGGAGACGATTGCGTTACTTTGGTACGAAAGCTCGTCGGCTCCACAAGCCCTGCGGAAGCCCATCCGGGAACGATTCGCGGCGACTTCTGCTGCCACACTCAGTACAATGTAATTCACGCGTCCGACAGCGACACAAGCGCCGAGCGCGAAGTTAATTTATTCTTTAAACCGGAAGAGTTGATTGACTGGGAAGACAACGCGTCTTCTTGGTTCTAAAAAAATTTTTTGAAGGTTTGTGATGGCAACTAGCAAGACAGTAGGCGTTATCGGCGCTGGAGCGTGGGGAACTGGCTTTGCCCAGGCCTTGGCTCGCGGCGGACATGACGTAACCCTTTGGGCGATGGAAGATGAAGTAGTTTCTTCAATAAACAACGAGCATGAAAACAAGAAGTTTTTGCCCGGCTTTAAATTGTCGGAGAATTTAAAAGCTTCGACCAATATTGAAGAGGTTGCTTCCGGAAAGGAATTCTTGATTTTAGCCTCTCCGTCCCTTTACTTGGCTCCAACAATAAAGAAAATCACAAGCATTCAAAACATCGCCGACGGAAGCACAAACATCGGCGTTCTTACCAAGGGCTTTGTTCCTTCTCCAAGCGGCCCAAAATTAGTTGTTGAAACAATAGAAAACGTTTTGCCAGGCATTTACAAGGGCTGCGTTTGCTACATTTCAGGCCCTAGCCACGCTGAGGAAGTCGCCATCGGAAAAATCACCGGCCTTGTGGCGGCCAGCGAAAATCCAAAAGTTTCAATCAGATTCCGCGAGTTGATGCGGGTTCCAGGCCTTATGGCTTATTCAAGCTTTGACGTTATTGGCGTTCAAATTTGCGCGGCGGCAAAAAACATTATCGCCGTCGTTTACGGGGCCCTTGACGCGATAAGCGAAACCAGCGAAATTTTCGGCGACAACGCGGAAAGCCTTTTGATGGCCGCGGGCCTTAACGAGATTCAAACCTTGGGCTTTGCGATGGGAGCCACCCACGCCGAGACTTTCACTTCAATCGCTGGAGTCGGCGACCTTGACGTTACTTGCAAAAGCAAATACGGCCGCAACCGCCGCTTTGGCCAAGACATGATAAAGACGGACATGCTGAACAATTTCAAGGACCTTGACGACTTGATCGCAAACGTTTCAAAAATCGGCTATCTTCCGGAAGGCGCCATCGCCTGCAAATACGTTCATGAAATCGCGCAAAGCAAAAACATAAAGCTCTTGATATGCGACGGACTCTTCCGCATTCTTAACCGCGAAATTGAGCCCGAAGACTTTATGCTTGAACTCTTGATGGGAAATAAATAATACGAGCCGCCCTTTGGCGGCCCAAACTTTTTTAGGGGACACTCATGTTAGAAAAACTTACAAACGCTTTTACCGACGTTTTTAGAACAATCAGCGGAAAGTCTTCGATTTCTGAAAAAAACATTGAGGACGCGGTTGAACAAATTAAGATGGCCTTGCTTGAGGCCGACGTAAACCTTCGCGTTGTCCGACGTTTTGTAAACGGGGCCATTGAGGAAGCCAAGGGCGAAAAAGTTCTTCGCGCCGTTGACCCGGGCCAACAGTTTGTAAAAATAATCTACGATAGAATCGTCGCCATGCTGGGCGACACAAAGCAAGACTTGAAGCTAAAAGGCCCCGACACTCAAAGCGTCATTTTGATGCTCGGTTTGCAGGGCGCCGGTAAAACAACCGCCAGCCACAAATTGGCGGCCCGCCTTAAAAAAGAAGGAAGACGGCCCTTGCTCGCGGCCTGCGACTTGGTTCGTCCCGCCGCCGTCGAACAGCTTTGCGTTCTTGGACAAAAGATTGACGTTCCTGTTTACAAAGAAGACGGTGCCAAAGACTCTGTAAAGGTTGCCCAGAACGCGATTGATTACGCCAAAAAGAACGGCCTTGACACCGTCATTTTGGACACCGCCGGCCGCCTTCAAATCGACCAATCGATGATGGCGGAATTGGTTCAAATTAAAAAGACCACAAGCCCTGACGAAGTTTTGCTCGTGGCCGACGCAATGACCGGCCAGAACGCGGTTGACATCGCAAAATCCTTTGACGAGCAGCTTGGCCTAAGCGGAGTCGTTCTTACAAAGTTTGACTCTGACGCCCGAGGCGGCGCCGCGCTTTCATTGAAGTCAATCACAGGAAAACCGATTCTATTTATCGGAACAGGCGAAAAAACTGAAGACTTTGAAGTTTTCCATCCTGAAAGAATCGCAAGCCGAATCTTGGGCATGGGAGACGTTGTAAGCCTTGTTGAAAAAGCGCAAGAAAAAGTTGACATGGAAGAAGCGGCCGCCATGCAAAAAAAGATGGCTCGCAACGAGTTCACTCTTGACGACATGCTCGCCCAATTCCAGCAAGTGAAAAAAATGGGAAACATGCAGTCGCTTGTAGAAATGATACCGGGCGCCGCGGCCGCCTTGCAAGGCCGAGACCTTGACACCAGCGGAATGAAGCGCCAGGAAGCCATAATTCAATCCATGACAAAAAAGGAAAGGGCCAACCATTTGATTATCGGCCCCAGCCGCCGAAAGCGAATCGCCAAAGGCTCTGGCACAAGCGTCGCCGAGGTGAACAAACTTTTAAAGCAGTTTGAAAAGACCAAGCTCACGATGAAAAAAGTGAGCCGCAACAAGGGCTTGCAAGCGCAAATGATGAGCCAAATGATGGGAGGCGGCATGGGCGGAATGCCTGGAATGGGCGGCGCCGGCGGCCTTGGCGGAATGGACTTGAACGCGCTTGCCAAAAAGTTTGGCGGCGGCATGGGCGGCTTTAAGTTTTAGAGCTCCGCTCTTAAAAAAAATCTGACTGAAGCAAGACAAATAAAAAAGCCTGCCGTAACTAAACTGGCAGGCTTTTTCTATTTTTATTCCACAAGCAATTTTGAAATCGGCCGGCCGTCTTCGGTCCAAGCCCTGTCGTGGTTTGTGTTGTCAGGAAAGCGCTCTGTGCCGATGTAATAAACGTAATAGTAAACTCCGTTTGGAAGCGGAAGGTCCAGCTCGTAAAGGCCGGCGGCTGTTTCCTTAAGCTCGTAAATCCAACTGTCCCATTTTGTAAATGTTCCGGCAAGGCGAACTTTTTGGCCGCTTTTTCCTCTGTAAACAAAATGCGTTAGGGAACCGCCGTTTTGGTCGCTGGTTCTGGTTTCGGCCGCGCCGCGTTTGTGAACCGTCAATTCTGAAAGGTGGATGCCGGTTTGAGTGTCGTAGTATTGCTGGGGATTCAAACTGTCGGTGGTCCAAAGGCCGTCGATTATCATGCGGTAGTAAATCTTGTTTGTTTGCGGAACGTCTTCCAAAATGTAAAAATACCAAGTGTTAACGTGTTCGCCGTTTTCGTCGTAGGTTGACTTTCTCATAAAAGGGTGAATGATTTGGTAGTTCTCAAAGTCAAAGGCGATTCCAACGTAACGCGGTCCCAACTCCGCGCTGAAAACGATGCAGCCGTCCTTTTCAAAAGGCGCGCTCGGCCCTTGCAATTTTTGCGCGATTTCGCGGTACTCAAAGGAATAGGGCGATTCGACGGTTTTTTCTGCGGCCGCGGCGCTCATAAAAGCGAGTCCCAAGGCCAAAATCAAAAGAGACTTTCTCATGCCTTTATTATCGGAAAAATCCGCCGCGCCCTTTAAAGTTTTGCAAGCAATCACAGTTAAAGCGCAAAAATGTCGTTGATTGTTGAGGCGCTGAACCTCTTCAAGTGATTGATTAGGTGAAGAGAAAAGCCTGCCCGTCACGCGAAAAGTCTCGGACAGGCTTTTTAACCACAAAAGCCAAGAGGCGGCCGCGTTTCTGTGGCGCTCCTCTCTTATTTCCTAAATATATATGTCTTTCTTCTTTCTGTCAAGCATTTTGCGCGCCGCGCCCTTTAAAGTTTTGCAAGCAATCGCGGCCTAGCGGCTACAATATTCTTGAAAATTCTTTTACGATTTGAGGAATTAGCGTGGCGATTTTTCCGTCAACGCTCATGCCGCTTGCGTTTTTGTGGCCGCCGCCGCCAAATTTTGCCGCGACCGTGCTGACGTCAACGTCGTCAAGGCTTCTAAAGCCGCCTGTGCAGGAAGTGTCGGTTTCTTGGCGCAAAAAGACAACGGCCTCAACGCCTTCTACGCTCAAAAGCGCGGAATAAAGCGCGTCGCTGTCGCGGCCTTCCTGCCCGTAATTTTTTGTGTCTTCCATCGATTCGTAAGTGATCGCAAGCTTTCCGTTGCAATAGCGTTCGGTCTTTGAAAGCAAAAGGCCCAAAAGCTTTCTGGTGGAATAGGGCTTTCCGCCGGTTATGTGGTTGTAAATTTTGTTGGGGTTCGCTCCGTATCGAACAAGGCGCGCCGTAAGCTCAAAAACTTCGGCGCTGTCTTCGCGCAAAAAGCGGAAAAAACCGGTGTCGGTGCTCAAGCCCAAAAACATTATTTTGGCGGTTTGCGGGTCTGGCTTTCCGACTAACTTTTCGTAGAGCATCGTCAAAAGGCATACGGCCGCAGGGCTTGTAGAATCGATTATGCTTTGCGCTCCCTTTGGCGTTTCGGCGGTTTTGTGGTGGTCAATGATGAATGTGTCAAAGCCCTTGAGGGATTGGCCAATGTCTCCCAAGCGGGAAATTTCAGAGCAATCAACAATAACAAGGCCGCATTTTTTTTGGTCTTGCTCGCTTAAAAAAGGAACTTGATTGGTGAATTCTCCCTCGAATTGGCGAACCTCAGGCCGCTTGAAGGGGCCGGAATTGAGCAAAACGCATTCTTTGTCCAAGGCTTTTAAAAGCGCCGCGGCGGTCAAAGAGCTTGCGACGCAATCCCCGTCGGGATCTTTGTGGCCGGCGATTAAAAAGGCCTCGTGGGAATCCACAAAGGCCTTGAAGGCGGCCGCTTGTTCAGAGTCAAGAATTTTCATCGGGAAAAACTAAAGTTCCAAGTCAACGGACTCTACGCCGTCTGTGGACTCGACCTTGTTTTCGTTGGCGATTCCCCAAAGACGGTCGTTGTGGTTTGTCGGAACTGTGAGCATTACCTTTAGGAAGTTTCCTTCCTTCTTTACGATTGTGACGTAAGGAGTGATTTTTG
>JAILDQ010000149.1 GCA_024689365.1 Treponema sp.
TTTGGTCAAGGCCGACGGCGGTTCTTGAGTCGCGCAATTCCTTGAACTGAATTATTTTTTTATCCTTCAATATTTGCCAAAAGCCGCCGGAAGCGTAAGCCGCTTCTTTCAATTCTTGGTCTTTTTGCGATGAAAAAATTTTCGCGCGGCGCTCGCTTTCTGGAGCGTCGGTTTCAAATCCAAAAAGTCCCAAGGCGCAATAGCTTGTCAGGGGCCTTGAATAAATTTTTTTGTTGTTCACGCAAAGGCCTGCTGTGGAATGCTTTTTTTGCGCGCCGTTTTCGTGGACGTAAAAAGGCGTTGTGTTAAAGGCCAAAATGGCGCCGCTTTTTTTGCAAATGTCCTCAACGTAAAAGGTTTCGCGAGACAAAAATTTTTTTGGAAACAAATCCACCTTTAAGCCTGGGGCGGTCAAATCGATTTTAGCGCAATGAATCAACAACTGGCTTTCATGGTATTCCGCCGTTTGAATGTAAGGGCAATTTGCAAGCGCTTGCCATTGAATTTGAACGGCAGAAAAGTCCCTGGTCTTTGCGTTTGGCAAAGCCGACGATTGGTTTGCCAAAAGAAAAAAGAGAAAGAAAACTGTTGAAAAATAACGCCAAGCGCGCAAAGACACTTTCATATTTCTATTGTCGGAATTTTTTTGCCTTCTTGTTAGTAAAAAGACGAGGGGACAAAAAAAAATCCCGCCTTTTTAAGGCGGGGTCTTTTTTAGTAAGACGAGCGGCTGTCGTGAGGCTTACGATTCTTTTTCATAAGCTTGCGAGCCAATGTCTTGTTCTTGCGGTTCAAGATTGTGGAAGGCTTTTCGTAGTACTCGCGCTTTTTCCATTCGCGGATGATGCCTTCTTTTTCTACCATTCTCTTAAAGCGTTTGATCGCTTTTTCAAGATTCTCAGAATCTTCAACTAAAATTGTTGCCATTGTTTCTCACCTCCTTTTTGCGGAGTTCCGTCAAAGTTCTAACATTTTGACAGAAAAACGGTTTTTGGTCAAGCGCTTCGCTCAGTCAATCACTAAAATCTTTGAGTGGCTTATTACTTGGTTTCCGTCCTCAGTTATAAGAACGTCGTTTTCCAAGCGGACGCCGCCGAGTTCAGGATCGTAAAGGCCCGGTTCAAGCGTGACAATCATTCCCGGCTTAAAGACGCATTCAGGCTCGGCGCGTTGGCGGACAAAAGGCTCTTCGTGAATTTGCAAGCCGATTCCGTGACCCAAGCCGTGGGGCATGGCTCTTTTTGCTTTTGTGAAAATTTCGTCGGCTTTTGCCGCCGCGCTTTTTACAGGAACGTCTTTTTTGTAAAGCTCAAGGCATTCGTCAAAGGCTTTTTGAACCAAGTCCAAAAGCTTCTTTTGTTCCGCGCTCAATTTTCCTTTTGCAACCGTCAAAGTCGTGTCGCTGGTGTAGCCCTTGTAGACAACTCCAAAGTCCAAAATGCTCAAGCCCTTTCCCGGCCATTCTCCGGCTGTGTATCCCGGAAAAGCGTGAATCGCGAAGCTGCGTTCCGGTCCAGCGGCCAAGGTGTCAAAGCCGGTTTTTTCGCAACCGTGAATTCTGCATTCGCGCTCGATTAAAAGGGCCACGTCGCTTTCTGTCTTGATTTTTCCAGACTTAATTTGCTTTTCGATTTGCGCGATGATTAAGTCGCCGATTCTAGCGGCTTCCTTTACGCATTCAATTTCGTATTCGTCTTTTGTGGCTCGCATTTGCGTGGCGTAAGAATGAACTCCCTTTTCCTTGCAAAGAACGTCATAGGCGTTAAGCTCGTCAACGTATTCCAAAAATTTGGGGTAGGGCGTTGCGGGACTGATTTCGATTTTTTGGCTTGAAAAATTCATAGTGGACAAAACCGCTTTGATGGCGCGCAATGTGTTCCGCTCGTATCTGGTTGAAGGAATTATTCTTTCCACAAAAGCGTTTTTTAGCGCAAGGTTTTCGTCCCAAGGAATCAAAACAGAAATTCCGCTTTGGCTTATTATCAAAGCCGCGTCGCTCGGGTGTCCTGTAAAGTAGCGGACGTTTGGATCGCGGTGGTCTTCGTTGTCTTCAAAAATCACCGCGTCGATTTTTTCGGACTTCATTTTTTGAATGAATTTATTCCGCCTGTCCATGTAAACTTGGCCAAGCTTTTCTTTTGTCATTTCTTTCATGTTTATAATATATCCCCTTTAATTTTTTTATGCTATAGCGTTTTAGCGGTTCAAGGAAGAGTCAGTTTTTGTTTTTTTTCTGTGAAGCAATTGAGACGCGGCTTGGTCTCTTGTAATTATAAGCAAAAGAATTCCCGCCGCGGCAAAAATGATTGCGGTAAGGGCCAAGGGCAAAGCGTTTCCCAAAAGGCGGCCCATGCCTGAAAACTTTTGGACAAAAAATTTGTGGGCAAAATAAGAGGGAACGCTTGCGATTAGTGAAAGCAAAATCATTTTTAGCGAATACAAAATCGTTTGCTTCACGGCCTTTGCCACGTCAATCGAATCCAATTTTTTTAGGAAGGCAAAAAGCGCGATGGTGTTCACAAGGCTTGCCGCGCTCAAGGCAAAGGCGATTCCGCCGCCGCTCCATTTAAACGAAAGCGCGAAGGCAAGCGTTATGTTCACCGCAAAGCCAATCATTCCCGCGATTGTAGGAAGTTTTGTGTTCCCTTGCGCGTAAAAGGCCGGAGAGATTATTCTGTTTGCCGCGATGAAAAAAAGGCCCGCGATGTGGAAGGTAAAAGCCCTCAATGTCAAAAAAACCGACCTTTCGTCAAAGCGCCTTGTCTTGTATACAAGCTGGATTATTTCGCGGCCGCTTATGAGCGAGTAAAATGTAATCGGAATTGTAATCAAGGCGATTATTTTTATCGCCCAAGTAAGAGTCGTGTTGTATTCTTCCCAGCGCTTGCTTTTTGCGTAAGCGGAAAGGTCAGGCAAAATCACCGTTCCGATTGAAACCGCGAAAACGCCCAAAATCAATTCTTGCAATCTAAGCGAATATTGAAGGCTTGAAACGATTCCCTCTCCGGCGCGGCCTGCAAGCGCGGTGCTTACCATGTCGTTGATTTGATAGCTTGCCATTCCGATAATCGTCGGAACAATCAACGCCACGACTTGCCTGGTTCCTGGATTTGTAAAGGCTTTTTTTAAGCCGACAAATTTTACGGGCCAGCCGGCCTTTGCCACAAAGGGAAGCTGGAAAGCGGCCTGCAAGCATCCGCCGATTAAAACGCCGGTGGACATCGCGCGGGCGGGGTTTTCCATGGTTCTTGAAAAAATGTAGGTTCCGAAAATCACGCACAAATTGAAAAGAATCGGAGTGAAGCCGCTCGGCAAAAATATTTTTTCGCCGTTAAGAATTCCCTGAAAGCAGGCCGCGACAGAAATCACGAACAAGTAGGGGAACATGATGCGGGTGAGCAAGGCGGTCTCGGCGATTAAGGCGGCCTCGCTGGATTTTAGAAAAATGCGAACGATAAAGGGCGCGGCCGCTATTCCAAGGCAAACTACGGTCGCGGTCAAAAAAGAAATCAAGGTGAATGTTGACCTTATAAATTCAAGGGTTTCTTCCTTGCTTTTTTTGTTTTCCAAATATCCGCGAAAGGTTGGAATGAAGGCGACGGAAATCGAGTTTTCGGCAAAAAGTCGGCGCAAGAGGTTTGGAATCAAAAAGGCTATTCCAAAAGCGTCGGCCAAAGAAGACGTTCCTAAAAATTTGGCCTTGGTCATTTCTCTCACTAGACCCAAAACGCGCGAAATCAAAGTCAAGAAAGAAAGCTTGATTCCCGAACTAACTAAATTTTTTTTC
>JAILDQ010000168.1 GCA_024689365.1 Treponema sp.
AGGCGCATAAGGCCAAAGCCGAGCTTTGACATTTTGCTCAAATCAATTCCCATAAAGTTCTCCTCCTTTATTTTTAGGAATTTAAAAGTTCTTTTTGCTGTCTTCCAACGCCTTGATTACTTTGTCGCACCACTCGTCAAATTCAGGGTCCTCCACCTGGCATTCAGGATGCGAAAGAACATAATCAAGCGCGACTCTAACTCCTTGGTTAAAAGGAACTGTCGTCTGCATTTGCGGAACAAGCCTCTTTAACTTTGAATTGTCAAAAACGACGGAAACCGATTTATCTCCAGTAAGGCTTCCCTCATAATCAAAGCCAAGCTTGTCGCCGACCGCGCTCAAATAATCAGAGGCAACGTGATAAGCCTTGAGCTCAACTCCAAGCGCGTCCGCAATCGTTTGATAAATTTGATTCCAAGAAAGAACTTCGTCTCCTGTAATTTGGAAAGCCTCGCCAATCGCGTGTCGGTTCATCATAAGGCCGATGTAGCCGGTGGCAAAATCTTCGTTGAAAGTCAAATGCCAAAGGCTTGTTCCATCGCCTTGAATGATTACAGGCTTTTTGTCAATCATTCTTTTTATGACTTGATAAAAGCCCTTCTTTCCATGAACTCCAAGGGGAATGTTTCGCTCGTCGTAAGTGTGGCTCGGCCTTACGATTGTAACCGGAAAATTTTCCTCGCGATATTTTTTCATCAAGAATTCTTCGCAGGCGATTTTATTCCTGGAATACTCCCAATGAGGATTTGCCAAAGTCGTTCCTTCCGTAATCACATAACTTGCGGCAGGCTTGTTGTAGGCGGAAGCCGAGCTGATGTAAATGTATTGCTTGGTCTTTCCCTTAAAGAGCCTGTAATCGCGTTCAACTTGTTCAGGAACAAAGCCGATGAATTCATTCACAACGTCAAATTCCATTCCCGAAAGTTTTTGTCTTGCGTCGTCCCCGTTTGAAATGTCGCAAACGATTTGGTGAACGTTAGCCGGAACACGCTCCTTTTTGTTTCCGCGGTTTAAAAGCCATACTTCCCAATCTTCTCTTTGCGAAAGCTCTTTTACAATCGCAGAGCTGATGGTTCCTGTTCCGCCTATAAACAAAGCCTTTTGTTTTGCCATAAAGTTCTCCTAACAATTGCTGTCATCCTGAACAGATTTCAGGATGACGGGTTAACAAAAATTCACTTTGTCATCCTGAAACAAGTTTCAGGATGACATGTTAAAACAAAAATCAGTCCGTCATCCTGAACTGGTTTCAGGATGGAAGGCTAAATCATCATCTTGTAGATTTTGGCGCAGTCGTCTTCGTTCAAAGTCACAAAGCCGGAAATCGTTCCGGGCCTTCCGTCTCCGCGGCAAAGAACTTGAACGAGTTTTGGAATGTCTTCTTCCTTGGCGCCAAGCTCCGCGAAATTTTTCGGCATTCCGAGAGAAACAAGGAAATTCTGCAAGGCATTGATTCCTTCAAGCGCCGTAACTTCCGGATGGTCAAAATCCATTTGGCAGCCCCAAACGCGAGTGGCCACTTTTGCAAAGCGCATTACGTCGTGGTTCATTACGTATTTGAAAACCGCCGGCATTGTGACCGCCAAGCCCGCGCCGTGAGCGCAATCGTAAAGCGCCGAAAGCTCGTGCTCGATGTTGTGGCTGTTCCAGTCTTGGCTTCTTCCAACGCCGCAAGAATTGTTGTGGGCCATCATTCCCGCCCACATGATGTTGGCTCTGGCCTCGTAGTTGTTGGGGTCGGCGATTACGCGCGGACCTTCATGCTTCATCGTAAGGAGAAGCGCTTCAATCAAACGGTCGGTGACTTCAACATCTTTTGTGTTTGTCAAATAGCGCTCGTAAAGGTGGGCCATAATGTCTGTGATTCCAGCCGCGCTCTGATAAGGCGGAAGAGTCTGGGTGAGGGCCGGATTCAAAATGCTGAACTTTGGACGAATGGCGTCGCTTCCGGTTCCGCGCTTGAACATGCCTTCCTCTTTTGTGATTACAGAGTCGGGGCTTCCTTCGCTTCCGGCGGCCGCGATTGTAAGGACTGTTCCAACAGGCAAGGCTTTTTCAATCGGCTTTCCAGTGTAAAAATCCCAGAAGTCTCCGTCGTACAAAACGCCGGCTGCGATCGCTTTTGAAGAGTCGATTACGCTTCCGCCTCCAACGGCAAGAACAAAGTCAACCTTCTCTTGTTTACAAAGCTCGATTCCCTCGTAAACAAGGCCGCTTCTTGGATTTGGTTTTACGCCGCCAAGCGAAACAAAGGGAATTCCTTCTTTTTTGAGAGAGGCTTCAACCCTGTCCAAGAGGCCGGAGCTTTTGGCGCTCTTTCCTCCAAAGTGAATCAAAACCTTGCTTCCGCCAAATTTCTTAACGTATTCTCCAGCCTGATTTTCAGACTCCTTTCCAAAAACAAAATAAGTGGGTGAATAAAATGTAAAATTTTCCATCGATACAGTCTCCTCAAAATATAGATATCATTACTATGATAAAGCATAAATTTAAAAAATAAAAGAAGAATTTTATTGAAAATTGCCCATTTTTTGCTATTATATAATTAGGCTTATGGAAAGAGAAATCATCAAATACCAGCGTTTTCACGGTTTGGCCTTTACAGAAAAGAACATCCCGAATGTCTTCCCCCAGCATTGGCACAATGAAGCGGAATTTATCGTCGCGCTAAAAAACGGCTGCAAATATAAAATCGACGGAAAGCTTTACGAGCCAAAGGCCGGCGACATACTAATGGTTTGGCCGCGCGAATTGCACGAATTGATTGACATTCCAAAAAACGGCGTTGTATTCATTCAGTTTTCCTCATACCTAATCGAAAGCAATTCAGACTTTTTGGCCGCCTCGCAATTTATGTACGACTGCCATTTAATCAAAAAAAAGGACAATCCTGAATTGGCGCAAAAAATAAAAGACTTGGTTTACAAAATCAAGGAAACACGCGCACAAAAAATTTTCTTTGCCGAAAGCCGAGGAAAACTTTTGGTCTACGAAATTCTTTTTCTTATAGGCGAATTTGTTTTAAAAGCCCAGCAAAAAAACACGGGCCAAGGAATTTACTTGGACAAGTTTTGGGACTACATACGTTTTGCCTGCAGCTACATCGCGGAACACTCGACAGAAGACATCAGCCAATCCGAGGTTGCGGAAAAAACCGGCCTAAGCCAATATTATTTTTCAAAGCTTTTTAACGAATACACAAAGATGAGCTTTCCTTCATACCTTGCCAGCATCCGCGTTCAAAACGCCATAAATCTTTTGGAAAACGAAAGGCTTTCAATCACAGAATGCGCCTACGAATCAGGCTTCCAGTCAACAACCACTTTTAACAAAATATTCCACGAGCAAACAGGCTGCAGCCCAAGGGAATACCGCAGGCTCAGATCGCAAAACAAAGAAATGGCCGCCGAATAATTTTTTAAAAACGTATTGACTAAATTTTTTCTTTCAGTATTCTTTCTCCCTATGTCGCGCAATCAGCCGTTGACCAAAACGAGGAGAAAAATGA
Organism: Treponema sp.; assembly: GCA_024689365.1. Taxonomy (GTDB): domain Bacteria; phylum Spirochaetota; class Spirochaetia; order Treponematales; family Treponemataceae; genus Treponema_D. The sequence continues at coordinate 3,509 of JAILDQ010000168.1, forward strand.
TTAAAGAACAATTTGCCAATAGCAAGTCTTATTACAAACGCCTTCTCGCGCTCGCGATCCCATTGATTTTAAGCAACATAATTAATCAGATTCAAATGCTGATTGACCGAATTTTTTTGGGACACGCAAACACTCTTTACATGAGCGTATTGGGAAACTCAACGACGCCG
>JAILDQ010000191.1 GCA_024689365.1 Treponema sp.
GGAAATCGAGCTGGCAAACAAAAAAATCGCGGCCTTGGACAAAGCCTACCAAGATATTTTAAATGAAAAAAATCCAGTCCGCATAGAACAGCTTTTGCGAAAAGATTCCGCGCCAAAACAAAAAATCAAAAAAGCCCATCCCGGTTTGGAATACACCGTTAACGATTGGCGAATCCTTGTTGGCCGCGACGCTAACGAAAACGACGAGCTTTTGCGCCATTACGTAAAGGGCTCGGACATGTGGCTTCACACCCGTGATTGTCCGGGCGGATATGTCTTCATAAAATACCGCGCTGGAAAAACCGTTCCTCTAGACATTCTTCTTGACGCAGGCAACTTGGCGCTTTATTTTTCCAAAGCCCGCAAGAACGGAAAGGCCGACCTCTACTACACGCAAGTCAAGCATTTGCGCCGCGCAAAAAACGGGCCCAAAGGCTTGGTTCTTCCCACCAACGAAAAAAACTTGTCGGTCGTTTTGGACAACGCAAGGCTAAACCGCCTGGAAACAGAAAAGCTGGACTAACCGAACCGAAAAGGCAAAGCTGGTCTTGAACGCCATTACCGTTTAATATACAATAAAACATTATGCAAATCAAAAACACCACGCGTTTATATTGGCTTGATGGAATCAAAGGAATTTCTTGCCTTTTTATTTTTATTCATCACTTTGTGTTGGAATACTTTCCTGCAGCGCATTTTGGAAAAGAAAAAGAATCTTTATTAAATGGATTTGACACTTTTTTGGCTTCGCGTCCTTTTTTAGGAATTATAGTTGATGGAAATTTTTTCGTACATTTATTTATAATAATAAGCGGCTATGTAATTACTTGGCAAATTCTAAAATTAGAAAATAAAAAAATCGGCGTCTTCACGCTAAAGCGTTACATAAAATTGATATTTCCGCTTGCAGTATGCGCTATAATAAATTTCATTCCATCCTTCATTGACAAAATACAAAACAGCGCGGGCGTTGAAGCCATAATAAAAGAAGCGTACAAATATCTCCGATCGCTTTTCATTGGAATTCTTTTTTTCGGAGACACATATTTTTACGGCCCATTTTGGATGCTTAACTATATTTTCATCGGAGGAATTTTTGTTTCAATAATCACATCGCTCGTCTGGGCTCTTGACGAAAAGAAAAGCATCTTTATTCCATGCGCCATAATTTTAGCTCTTTACTTGTCACATTCAGAAAAAAACATCATTTGGGCATCGTCTCTCTTAGGATGCGTCCTCTGTCTTTTCAATACTTTTTACAAAGTGAAATTTGGAAAAGCGCTTTTTCTTCTAGTTCCTGTCGCACTATTTTTTGGAAGCTATCCCACAGTCGCCCCGCCACAAAACATTTTTAAATTTTTTACATTTCCTTTTGCTTCTGAACTATCGGCTTCTTATTGGCATTCAATAGCGGCGTTTCTTTTTATCTTATACATGTCAAATTCCGTAGGCGCGCAAAATCTTTTTTCAAAAATCTTTTTTCAAAAACTTGGACAAATTTCATTATGGATTTATGTCTTGCATATGAATGCCATCTCATGGACTGATAAAATACTAAAAGTCGCCGGCTTTCCCATTCAAAAAGGAAGCGAAGGCTACATTTTCAATTGCGCGCTATGTTTCATTATGTCAAGCGTAATTTTGATTTCCTTATCATTAGCGGCAGCAAAATTCATAAGTCCCTTTAGCAACAAAACTGCAGAAAAAATACTAAAAAGCTTGTCGCAAAAGAATTCGCAAAATTCAGAGAATTAATTTTCGCAAAACCGGTCTTGAACGCCATTATCGTTTAATATATAATAGTATATTATGCAAATCAAAGATTTTTTTAAGAGCAAAAAACTTACACTTTCATTTGAAGTGTTTCCTCCAAAACAGGAGAGCAATCTTGAAGTCCTTCCGCAAAAAATCAAGGCGCTCGCTTCCTTGAAGCCTGACTTTATCAGCGTGACTTGCGGCGCGGGCGGAAGCACAAAGGGGCAAACCTTAGAAGTTTCTAGAATGGTTTCCCAAAACGGCTCGACATCCCTAACACACTTGACTTGCGTAAATTCCACAAAAGAGACAATCGAACAAACGATGAAAGAAATGAAGGCCGCCGGCATCCAAAACGTTTTGGCCTTGCGAGGCGACATTCCCCAGAACATGACAGAAGACGAGGCGACAAAGGGCGGATACAAGCACGCCGATGAATTGACGGCCGCATTAAAAAGAGAAGGCTTTTGCGTTGGAGGCGCCTGCTATCCAGAAGGACATCCAGAATCCGCCAATAGAATAGAAGACATCGAGCTTTTGAAGCGAAAGGTTGACGCGGGCGCCGATTTTTTGACGACCCAAATGTTTTTTGACAACGACATTCTTTACAGCTTTTTGTATCGATTGGAAGCGGCGGGAATCCACTTGCCGGTTTTG
>JAILDQ010000223.1 GCA_024689365.1 Treponema sp.
TCGCGGCTCATAAGGCCAACGTATTTTCCGTTGTCGTAACGGCGCAAGTCCGTTCGTTCAACGAGCGAATAATTCTGGCTTCCTGAATATAAGAACTGCGTGTCCGCCGCGAACATTTTTCCGCAGGCAATTAAGGCGAACAAACAAAAAAGGGCGCGGAAATTTTTTATCGTTGAAAGCATATCGACTCCTTAAATTCAGGCTGCATTCTATTATCGGCATTATTATCGAAGAATCAAAAGAATTCAAGGAAAAAATAAGTCATGTTGGCGTAATGCCTTCTTTGATGGAATTCACTAGCAAATTCGCCAAAAAAATGCTAAGATTAACGAATGTATTACATTATCGCAAACTTGCAGAGCGGAAAGGGCGCGGGGAAAAAATGCCTGCAAGTCGCCCAAGATTTTCTCAAAGAAAACAATTTGGAATTTCAAACTGAATATATCGACGGCCACGGCTCAGGAAAAGCCTTGGCTCAAAAGGCATGCAAACTCGCAAAAGAAGCGGGCCAAAATTGGACTGTAATCGCAATTGGCGGAGACGGAACCTTTCACGAAGTTTTAAACGGAATGGATTTTGAATGCGCCCGCCTTGGACTTGTTCCGGCCGGCCGCGGAAACGATTATGCCGTAAGCGCGAAAATTTCCTTTGACCCAAAAATCGCCATGCAAACAATCGTTCACGGAAAGCCTGTTGACTTGGACTACATTCAAGTTGGCGAGCGCCGCTGCCTTAACGTTTGCGGAACCGGCCTTGACGTTGAAGTGCTAAAATTGACCGAGGAAAACAAAAACACTTACGTTTTTTCCCTTTCAAAATTGCTTTTGAATTACAAACCTTACACAGTTCAAGTTGAGCGCGACGGCTTCACCCAAGAATACAAGTGCGTGATGGCGGCCTTTTGCAACGGCTCGCAGTTTGGCGGCGGAATAAAGCTTTGTCCGCCCGCAAAAAACAATGACGGAAAAATGGACTTGATGATTGTAAAGCAGCCAAAAGGGCCTACCATTATGGCGATGCCAGCCTTTGTCGCCGGCCAGCACATGGGAAAGCCTTGGGCAGAGCACATTGTTTGCGAAAAGGCTAAAATAACTGTAATAGATTCAGGCAACATAGAAATTGACGGCGAAATCTACCCGGACAGCGTTCTTGACGCCCAAATCGTAAAGGGCGGCTTCAAGACTTTTGAGTGACTTTTTTGTCTCTAATCGCTTAAGGCGGCTTTGACAAGCGGCAAATTTGGTTGCATTTGTAATAAAAGCGCGCTAGAATGGAACTTTAGGATAGAATTTTGCTTGGTTACACGCTTATTGATTTAATAGACATTCAGTCTCTTCAAATAATTCAAAACGGCTTTGATAAATTCACCGGATTAAAGTCTCTTGTGACCGACGCTGATTTTGTTCCAATCACAAAGGGCGGAGATTTTTCTGAATTCATAGACAATTTGTTTGTGAAAAATGTTGACGCGGAAAAGCCTGTCATCAATAAAAACATTCTTTCAATACTGCATTCAGGAAAAACAATTACATTAAAAAATTCATCCGGCTTATGCGACGCCGCCACGCCAATAATGCTAGAAAACGACTTGCTTGGCTATTTTATTTGCGGGCCAAAAGCCGAAAGCAATCAACAGGTTTCAGACTCATACATTTCGCAAGGCTCGCAATTTTTGGGCGCGATTGCAAAAGCCCTTTCGCAAATGGCTTACTCCAGCTACTTGTCTTTGAACAATTCCCACGCAATGGAGCAAAGCGCCTTTAACGCTTCGAGCGCTATTACAGAAACAGCCCTCAGGATGAAAATGTCTATGCAGGAATGGGTTGAGCTTCTTACTGAAGCCTTGGATTGCGAAAAGGTTGAAGACATAAAAAGCCAAATCGAGCAAATCTTGGTTTTTGGCAACGACATCAACACAGCCGTAAACGATTCGGTTCAAAACATTCATGACAAAACCAGCTCAACCCACTTGATAGAAACCGAATACAACCTAAACCATTTGCTTTCCCACTTCATTGAGCGAGCCAAAAAAGTTGAGGGAAACAAAAACCTTTCCTTCTCATACAATGTTGACAAATCCGTTCCCCAATATATATTTGGCGACAACGAGCGGGTTTCTCAAATTGTTTACACTCTTTTTAAGAGCAGCGCGATGCGCATGGAAGAAGGCTCGGCACACTTGGAAATTTCAGCGCAAAAAAATTCTTACGCCACAATTCTAACATTAAAATTCACGGACTCAACTCAGGGCTTTAACGACGACGAGCTTGAAGCCTTGCAAATGTTCATAGAAACCGGCGACCAATCTTATTTGGAAGAATCAAAAATCATCGGAATGGGTTACAGAACCTTGAATAAAATAATTCAGCAAATGTTCGGGCAAATAAATTTTGAAATTCTTTCCGACACTCAAATGGAATTCTTAATCAAGATTCCGCAATTGGAAGTGGAGGTGGAAGAACTTGGCGCTTGACATTTTGGCGCTTTTCCCCGAAGCGCTTAAAAACGAAGAATTTCTCGTTTACTACCAGCCAAAGGTCTCTCTTAGAAACTACCGCTTGGCAGGAGCGGAAGCGCTAGTCCGTTGGCGTCACGGCGAAAATTTCATTTTCCCGGACCAATTCATTCCGCTTTTGGAACGCGACGGCGGCATTTGCGAATTGGACTATTACATGCTTGACCACGTCTGCGAAAACATACGCCATTGGATTGACCAAGGCCGTCGCGTGGTTAAGGTCAGCGTAAACCTTTCGCGCAGGCATTTGACAAACAAGGATTTGGTTGACCAACTAATTCAAATTATCGACAAGCACAACGTTCCCCACGAATACATAGAAATCGAGTTGACCGAAACCACAACCGATGTTGGCTTTGCCGATTTGCGAAGGGTCATAGACGGACTTCACGCGCAAATGATTTCCACCAGCGTTGACGATTTTGGAATGGGCTACTCTTCGATGAACTTAATCAGGGAATTGCCTTGGGACGTTTTGAAAATCGACAAAAGCTTTTTGCCCAAAAGCCAAAACGACCGCCGCCAATACGTAATGCTCAAGCACATAATCTCTTTGGCGCAAGACATCGGCTTGGACACAATTGTCGAAGGCGTAGAAACAATTGAGCATGTCAAAATGCTCAAGGAAAACAACTGCTTTTTGGCTCAAGGATATTTCTTTGACAAACCTCTTCCCATCGAAGAATTTGAAAAAAGAATTGAATAGAAAAGCCTCAAAACAGCATTGACATTTTAAGCCTCCTTTAATATTCTTCACTCTTATGGAAAAAAAGAACGCGGGCCGCGGCGCCTTGCCGATGCTTCAATTAAGCCTTCCCCTTATTCTGGAACAATTTTTCAGAATTTTAGTGTCTTCAATCGACACTGTCATGCTCAGCTTTTATTCCGAACAAGCGGTCGCCGCGGTAGGAATGATGTCGCAGTATGTTTTTTTCATAAACATCCTTTTCAACGTAATCGCGATTGGAACTTCGATTGTCTTGTCGCAATTTTTAGGCGCTCAAAAATCA
>JAILDQ010000134.1 GCA_024689365.1 Treponema sp.
CCCCCGCAACGCCCCCTCTTGTCCGCGCCCGATTTCTTGGTACAAGCGAGATTGGTCGTCATACGAATCAGTCAAGGGTTCTCCGCGAGCCACAGACGACAAGGGAAACGTCATCAATCCAAGCGTCATAGAAAAAGTAAGGAACGGACTTGAAGCCGCCGTCCGCTCGCAACTCATGAGCGACGTTCCTTACGGAGTTCTTCTAAGCGGCGGACTTGACTCTTCAATCATCGCGGCCGTAACGCAAAAGCATTCACAAAAACGAATCGAAAGCGACAGCCGCGAAGGCGCTTGGTGGCCCCGCCTGCACAGTTTCGCTGTCGGACTAAAAGGCTCTCCCGACTTGATCGCGGCGCAAAAAGCGGCGGACTACATCGGAACGGTTCACCACGAAGTTCACTTTACAATTCAAGAAGCCCTCGACGCTCTTCCTGACGTAATCTACCACATCGAAACTTACGACATAACCACAGTCCGCGCCTCCACTCCAATGTACCTTTTGGCGCGCGTCATAAAGTCGATGGGAATAAAAATGGTTTTGTCCGGCGAAGGAAGCGACGAGCTTTTTGGCGGCTACCTTTACTTCCACAAGGCTCCAAACGCAAAAGAATTCCACGAAGAGCTTGTTAGAAAAATGAGCAAGCTCCACTTGTACGACTGTCTTCGCGCCAACAAGTCCTTGATGGCTTGGGGAGTTGAAGGCCGTGTTCCATTCTTGGACAAGGACTTCATCGACATCGCGATGGGCTTGAATCCTTTGGATAAAATGAACATTCGCCTTGAAGACGGAAAGCAAAGAATGGAAAAATGGATTTTGCGAAAAGCCTTTGAAGACCTTCTTCCAGCCGACATTTGCTGGAGACAAAAGGAACAGTTCTCCGACGGCGTTGGCTACAACTGGATTGACACCCTCAAGAAAATGACAGAGGAAAAAGTAAGCGACGCGGAATTTTCCCGCCGCGAAAACCGCTTTCCTGTCAACCCGCCAAAAACGAAAGAGGAATATTATTACCGGGAAATTTTCAGCCGCCTTTTCCCGAGCGACAGCGCGGCGCGTTCAGTTCCGCACGAAGCGGGCGTAGCTTGCTCAACCGCAAAGGCGCTTGAATGGGACGCCGCTTGGAAAACGATGGATGAGCCTTCTGGCCGCGCGATAAGCGGCGTTCACGAAAAGGCCTATTAATTTTTGACAATAAAACGCAAGGAGAAACTTTAGGATGAAGACACTTTACGAACCAAGCTTTGAACACGACAACTGCGGAATCGGAGCGGTGGCCAACATTGACGGAAGCGCCTCCCACAAAATCGTTGACAACGCGCTTTGCATTGTCGAAAAGCTAGAGCACCGCGCGGGAAAAGACGCGAGCGGACAAACTGGAGACGGCGTAGGAATTCTTCTTCAAATCTCCCACGACTTTTTTGTCGACGCATTAAAAAAAGGCCAAATCATTTGCCAAGACGGAAGCGCCTTGCAAAGCCTTGGTGAGGCGCGCGATTACGGAATCGGAATGTTCTTTTTTCCGCAAGACAATTTTATCCGCGCAAAAGCGGAGCGAATGGTTGAAAAACTTTCAGAAAAAGAAGGCTTGAAATTCTTGGGCTGGAGAAAAGTTCCTGTGAACCAAGACGTTCTCGGCCAAAAGGCAAAGGACTGCATGCCTTGCATCGAACAGTGCTTTATCGAACGACCGAAAGACGCCGAAAAAGGCCTTGCCTTTGACAGAAAGCTTTACATTTTGCGCCGCCAGTTTGAGCATTCGATGCTCGGAACATACGTTTGTTCCTTTAGCTCAAGGACAATCGTTTACAAGGGAATGTTCTTGGTACAGCAGCTGAGAACTTTTTACAAGGACTTGGAGTCGCCCCTTTACCAATCAGCGCTTGCGATTGTCCACTCCCGCTTTTCGACGAACACTCAGCCTTCTTGGCAAAGGGCCCACCCCAACCGTTTTATCGCCCACAACGGAGAGATCAACACAATCCGCGGAAACGTTGACAGAATGCTCGCCCGAGAGGAAACCCTTCATTCAACAAAAATCTCGGACGCCGACATGCAAAAGATTTTGCCGGCGGTTGACGCAAGCGGCTCGGACTCGGCCATGTTCGACAACACCCTTGAATTTCTTGTGATGAACGGAATGCCGCTTCCGCTTGCCGTAATGATTTGCATTCCTGAACCTTGGAAGCACGACGACAACATCAGCCAAGAAAAGAAAGACTTTTACCATTACTGGGCAACGATGATGGAGCCTTGGGACGGACCGGCCGCGATTTTGTTCTCCGACGGAGACTTGCTTGGCGCGACGCTTGACAGAAACGGACTAAGGCCCAGCCGCTATTACATAACGAAAGACGGCATGTTAATCTTAAGTTCAGAAGTTGGCGTCTTGGACATTCCCGAAGAAAATATTCAAACAAAATCCCGCTTGCAGCCGGGCCGCATTCTTCTTGTAGACACAGTCCAGAAAAAAATCGTGAGCGACCAAGAATGCAAGGAAAAATTTTCAAGCCTATATCCTTACGGCGAGTGGCTTGACTCAAACTTGGTTCACCTTTCAGACTTGAAAATTCCAAACCATAAAATTCAGACTTACACGCAAGAAGAGCGAGACAAAATTTACCGCGCCTTTGGCTGGAACTACGAAGACGTCAACGAAATGATTTTGCCGATGGCAAAGAACGGAGTCGAACCCACAGGCGCGATGGGCGTTGACACTCCCCTTGCGGTAATGTCAGAAAAACACCAAAGCCTTTACTCTTACTTTAAGCAGCTCTTCGCGCAAGTCACAAATCCGCCGATCGACAGCCTGCGAGAAAAAATCGTGACCGACACGACCGTTTATCTTGGAAAAGACGGAAACATGCTGGAACCAAAAAATGATTCATGCGCTGTGTTGGAAATCAACAATCCTATTCTTACCGGCGTGGACATGATGAAAATCAAGTCGATGAACAAGAAGGGCTTTAAGGTTTCGACAGTTTCAATTCTTTACTACAAGAACACTTCGCTAAAGGACGCGATTGACAAAGTCTTTGTGGAAATTGACCGCCAATACCGAGACGGGGCAAACATCATCGTATTGAGCGACCGAGGCGTTGACGAAAACCACGTGGCGATTCCTTCGCTCTTGGCTGTCTCCGCGGTGGAACAATATTTAATCCGAACAAAAAAACGGACGGCAATCTCTATCATTTTGGAAAGCGCCGAAGTCCGCGACGTTCACCAAAGCGCCATGTGCCTTGGCTACGGAGCGCGGGCGATTAACCCATACCTTGCCCACGAATGCATCGCGGAACTCATCGACCAAAAACTTTTGGACAAAGACTACCACACGGCGATTGACGACTACAACAAGGCCATCATTAACGGTATCGTAAAGATTGCCGCAAAGATGGGAATCAGCGCGATTCAATCCTACCAATCGGCGCAAATCTTTGAAGCGGTCGGAATAGCCCAAGACGTAATCGAAAAATATTTCACCAACACTGTAAGCCGCGTCGGAGGAATAGGCCTTAAGGAAATCGAAGAGGACGTGAACTACCACCACAACCAAGCCTTCGACCCGCTTGGTCTTACGGTCAACACTCACCTTGACTCTGTCGGCTACCACAAGCTTCGCCGCGGCCCGACTGCGGAAGACCACCTTTACAATCCTGAGACAATCATCGCCCTCCAGCAAGCCACAAGGAACGGCGACTACAAACGCTTTAAGGAATACACCGCCTTGGTCGACTCAAACGAAAGGCCGCACACCTTGCGCGCGATGCTCGACTTTAACTTTCCTGCAAACGGCGGCATTCCGCTTGAAGAAGTTGAGCCGGTGGAAAAAATCGTGACCCGCTTTAAGACAGGCGCCATGAGCTACGGCTCGATAAGCGAAGAGGCCCACAAGTGCATGGCCGAGGCTATGAACCACCTTCATGGAAAATCAAATTCCGGCGAAGGAGGAGAAAAACCTGAGCGTCTTGGAACAAAATGGAATTCCGCAATCAAGCAAATCGCCTCGGGCCGTTTTGGCGTTACCGAAGAATACTTGCTTTCCGCAAAAGAGCTTCAAATTAAAATGGCGCAAGGAGCCAAGCCCGGCGAAGGCGGCCACCTTCCAGGAAAAAAAGTTTATCCATGGATTGCAAAGACCCGCTACGCCACTCCAGGCGTTTCCTTGATTTCGCCGCCGCCCCACCACGACATTTATTCAATCGAAGATTTGGCGCAGCTTATATACGACCTTAAAAACGCAAACCGAGAGGCCCGCATTTCCGTAAAGCTTGTAAGCGAAGCGGGAGTCGGAACAATCGCGACCGGAGTCGCAAAGGCGGGAGCGCAAGTAATTTTGATAAGCGGCCATGACGGAGGAACTGGAGCCGCGCCGATAAGCTCGATTCATCACGCGGGCCTTCCTTGGGAACTTGGACTTGCCGAAAGCCACCAGACCTTGATTCAAAACGGACTAAGGGGCCGCGTTGTAATCGAAACGGACGGAAAGCTAATGAGCGGCCGTGACGTTGTGATCGCGGCGCTTCTTGGCGCGGAAGAGTTCGGCTTTGCCACGGCTCCTCTAATCACGATGGGCTGCGCTATGATGAGAGTCTGCAACCTTGACACTTGCCCCTTTGGAGTCGCAACGCAAAACACAGAGCTAAGAAAAAAATTCCCCGGAAAGCCTGAATACGTTGAAAACTTTATGAAGTTCATCGCGCAAGAAATGCGGGAAATTATGGCAAAGCTGGGAGTTCGTTCCGTAGACGAACTTTGCGGAAGGGCAAGCCTTCTAAAGCTAAAGGACAAGCAAGGCTTTAACAGAGCGGCTTGCGTTGACCTAAGCAGAATTCTCGCGCAAGCTGAAGGTCCTGAAGGCTCAAACGAAGACTGGAAAAAAGACAGAAGCCCTTACGACTTCAAGCTTGAAAACGGCGTGGACTTGAAAAATCTTTTGCCGGCCTTTAAAAAATTTTCCAAAGACAAAAAAAATTCCGGCTTGGAAATGCAGGCAAAGATTTCTTCAACCGACAGAACGGTCGGAACAATTTTAGGAAGCGAAATACAAAAAACGTTTGGAAGCTCCCTTTCGGAAGATTCGTTTGTCGTTAACTGCAAGGGCGGCGGCGGACAAAGTTTTGGCGCCTTCATTCCAAAAGGACTCACGATGCGCCTTGAAGGAGATTCAAACGACGCCTTTGGAAAAGGCCTTAGCGGAGGAAAGCTTTCCCTTTATCCGCCAAAAGAATTTACGGGCAAAGCCGACCAAAACATCATAGTCGGAAACGTCGCGCTCTTTGGAGCCACGAGCGGCCAAGCCTTTATCGCGGGCCTTGCGGGAGAGCGCTTTTGCGTCCGAAACTCAGGCGCGACGGTAGTGGTCGAAGGATGCGGAGACCACGGACTTGAATACATGACAGGCGGAACGGCGGTCATTCTTGGACGAACTGGAAAAAATCTTTGCGCCGGAATGAGCGGAGGCGTCGCATACATTTACGACGAAAAGCGCGACCTTTACAAAAGGCTCAACAAGGAATTGATTTCCGTCTACGAATTGGACGACCCGACAACAGTTGTAAGAACCGCTCCTAAAAACGGACAAAGCCCTGACGAATCAGTTCTAAAAGAATTGATAGAAAAACATGTAAAGGAAACCGGCTCTCAAAAAGGAAAAGAGATTCTTTCCGATTGGGAAAAGAACAAGACTTTGTTCAAGAAAATAATTCCGAACGACTACTTAAAAATTATGGGCGAGATTTCAAGGCAGGAAACTTTGGGATTGGATTACGAAGACGCGGCGCTTTCAGCCTTTAAAAAGTGCACTGCATAAAAGAAGGAGGACTTTATGGGAAAAGCCACAGGATTTTTAGATTGCCAAAGACAAGAAAACAAAAACGTTCCTCCCTTGGAGCGAATCCAAAACTTTAAGGAATTTCATCCGGCCCTTGACGAAAAAGCCAGGCGGGAACAAGCTTCCCGCTGCATGAACTGCGGAGTGCCGATGTGCTCAAGCGCCATAAAACTTTCTGGAATGGTAACGGGCTGTCCCCTTCACAACTTTATCCCGGAATGGAACGAAGCGCTTTACCAAGGCCAGTTTGACATGGCGGCCTGGAGGCTTTTAAAGACTTCAAGCTTTCCAGAATTTACAGGCCGCGTTTGTCCAGCCCTTTGCGAAAAAGCCTGCAACTGCGCAAGCCCGACGGTTGGCCAAGGCGCCGTTACAGTTCACGACAACGAATTGTTCATAATCGAAAAAGCTTTTGAGACCGGCTACATGAAGCCGCAAATTCCAGAGCGGCGTTCAGGTAAAAAAATCGCGGTAATCGGAGCGGGCCCTGCAGGACTAGCCGCCGCCGACGCCTTGAACAGAAGGGGCCACAACGTGACGGTCTTTGAAAGAGAAGACAAGGCGGGCGGCCTTTTGATGTACGGAATCCCGAACATGAAGCTGGACAAAAAAATCATCGAACGCCGCGTAAAGCTTATGAAAGATGAAGGCGTGGAATTTATTTTTAACGCCGACGTAGGAAACGGAAGCGACGCGAAAAAAATCTTGCAAGAATATGACGCGGTCGCGCTTTGTTGCGGAGCAAAAAAAGCCCGGCCCCTATCCGCAGAAGGAACGGAAAAAATTTCCAGCGGAATATATTACGCGGTGGACTTTCTAAAAAGCGTCACGAAGACTCTGCTTAAAAACCAAGAAGCCGACAACAAGACGCTCGCAAAAAAACTTTCGGAAGACTTTAAAATCCAAGTGGAAGGAAAAGACGTGATTGTTTTGGGCGGCGGCGATACAGGAAACGACTGCACAGGCTCGGTCATAAGGCTTGGCTGCAAAAGCGTCACCCAACTAGAAATGATGCCCTGCCCTCCAACAGAAAGAAGCCCGAACAATCCTTGGCCAGAGTGGCCCAAAACATTAAAGACCGACTACGGCGCGCAAGAATCAATAGAAAAATTTGGCCGCGACCCGCGCGTTTACAAGACGACGATAAAAAAGGTTCACTCAGAAAAGGGCCGCCTTACAGGAATCACGACCGTTCAAGTTGAATTTAAAATGGTTGACGGACAAAGAAAGCTTTGCGAAATCGAAGGAAGCCAAAAAGAGCTCAAGGCCGACTTGCTTTTAATCGCCGCGGGATTTTTGGGCTGCGAAGACTACACCGCGAAAGCCTTTGGCGTTCCATTGAACGCTCGCAGCGCGGTGGAAACATGCGGACAAGCGACGCCAAGCCTTGCAAGCCCCAACGGCTACAAGACTAGCGTTTCAAAAATCTTTAGCGCGGGCGACATGAGGCGGGGCCAATCCTTGGTTGTTTGGGCAATAGCGGAAGGCCGCGAATGCGCAAGGCAGATTGACGAAAGCTTGATGGGCTATTCCAACATGTAGCTACTTGGCCGCCAAGTTTACAAGCCATTTTTCCTTTTTGAGCCACCAAGAGGCGATGGCGATTTTTGGAAACTCGACGGCCTTGATGATGGCGTACATGGCAACAGGGCCAAGGCTTGTGAATTTCGCCATGATGAAAATTCCGGGGATTACGACAAAGACGTTTGAGATTCCGTCAACGAGCATTCCCAGCATCGTGTCGCCGCCGGCTCGGCTTACGCTGAACTGGCCGTTTATGTAAACCCAGGCGGGCATGTAAAGGGCCATCACAACAATCATGTTGCGGCAAATGGTCCGCGACTGCTCGCTCAAATTCGCAAAGACAATTGGCACCAAGAAAATCGTCATAAGGCCGACAAAAGTCATGATTACGCCAAAGACGTTCGCTCCGTTTAAAAGCCAATGCTTTTGTTGCTTTGCCTTTTCAAGCTCGCCGCGGCCAAGGCTTTTTCCGACAATTACGCTCGTGCTCGCCGTGATTCCGCTAAAGGCGATGAAGAACAAATTGGCTATCGCAAAACTCGCGCTCATTCCGGATACTACTTCCGAGCCGCCGCGGCCGTTGTACAAGGCTGTCGTAACTGTTTCCGCGACAGCCCAAAGCATTTCCGAACAAGTTGACATCGCGGCTCTAGCGCAGATTTCCTTGTAAAGAGAAAAGTTCACGCGGACCAAATCCCAAAGACGAATGGCGAAGGGCGGCTTTTTCACGATCATGTAAATAATGAAAACAATCATCTCTACCGAACGCGCGATGACAGTGGCAAGAGCCGCTCCCCTAACCTCAAGGCGGGGCGCCCCCAAGTTTCCGTAAATGAAAATCCAGTTAAAGAAAGTGTTCACAAAAGTCGCGATGATGGAAATTACCAGCGGAACTTTTACCTCGCCGATTTCGCGCAAGGAAGACGCGATCACCATCGACACCATCATCGGAAAGCCGGTAAAGGCGATTATCCAAATGTACTGGACTCCCTGATCCAAAATCGCGTCGGCCTGATTGTTTCCCCGGACCATAAAGGACAAGAAATTTCTTGGAAAGGCCATGCAGACGAACATAAAAAGCGCGGCGACAAAAATTCCAATCCAAAGCTTAAAGCAAAAAGACTGGCGCATTCCGTCCTTGTCTTCCGCCCCGGAAAACTGCGTCATGAAGATTCCGGCCGCCGTGCAAACGGTGTTCAAAAAAACAATGAAGAGAAAAATGATTTGTCCGCTAATGTTAACGCCAGACATCTTTACGTCGCCCAAGCCGGCGACCATAAAGTTGTCGATAAGCGAAACAAGGTTTTGGACCAAAAGCTGGGCCATTACCGGAAGCGCGATTTTTAGAGCCGACGAATAAAAGGACGCCGGGCCAAATCTATTTAAAAAAGAACTTTTTGAATTTAAACTCATTAAAAAAAAATTTCCTTAGCCAATCAATTCGTCGGCCAACTTTTCAAGAGCGGCTTTGTCCGCTTCCTTAATAGAAATCTTTATCGAAACTTTTGTCGCGGCGTAAGAAATATCCGCGCAAGGCTCAAGCAAGGCGGCCATCGTTTTTGCGGCGGCAGGGGCCCAACTTGAATTTTCGATAAAGGCGACGGTTCGCTTTTGGTAGTTGCGCTCCGCCAAATGCTGGATGAACTCGCGCATGGCGGGGAACACGCCGCCGTTATAGGTTGTGGAAGCAAGAACCAATTTTCCGTACCTAAAGGCATCCTCAACGCATTCGTAAACGTCCTCGCGGGTAAGGTCAAAGAGCGCCACTTTTGGGCAACCCTTGTCCTTTAAAAGCTGGGCCAAAAGCTGCGCGGCCTCGCGGGTGTGTCCGTAAACGGAAGTGTATGCAACCGCGACGCCCTGGCTTTCAGCTTCGTAGCTTGACCAAGTATGATAGAGGTCGATATAGCGGCCAACGTCCTTGTCCAAAACAGGTCCGTGCAAAGAGCAAATAATTTGAATGTCCAAGGCCGAAGCTTTTTTCAGCAAGGCCTGAACCGCCTGTCCGAACTTTCCGACTATGCCAAAATAGTAACGGCGGGCTTCGCAATCCCAGCCCTCAGGGTCGTCGTAATCCAAGGCGCCGAATTTTCCAAAGGCGTCCGCGCTGAACAAAATCTTGTCAACGG
>JAILDQ010000232.1 GCA_024689365.1 Treponema sp.
CAAGACAACAGGGGCGTTCACAAAGCGAATCATGTCAAAAATCGCAAAGCCCGCGCTCACGTCTCCGCCAGGAGAGTCGATGTAAATGTAAATCGGCTTTGAGCCGTCAGCTTCCAAAAGCAAAAGCTGTTTGTTGACGGCCTGGGCCAATTCCTTGTTGATTTCGCCTGAAAGCAAGATTTGCCTGGTCTTCAAAAATTTCTCGGCAAGAGCGTCCGGCTTTGGAGCCGCCTTCTTTTTTTCGTCTTCGTCGTCGTTATAAATCATCGTTAATAAATACTCCTAAGATATAATATAGTAAAAAAAACAGTAAGTGTAAAGGAAGCGGCGAGATTTATTGAAAAAAAGCCTAAAATCGTTATGCGCCGCATACGTTCGGGCAAGCCCGCCGTTTTGCTAAGTTGAAACCATTTACTCGCGCTCTCACGAGCGCTAGGCAATAACCCGCAACAACCGCGCTTGCAACCCAGCGCGCGCGGTCAGCGGATTGTTTTGCACAAACAAAATCGGCGAGATTTATTGAAAAAAAGCCTAAAATCGTTATGCGCCGCATACGTTCGGGCAAGGGCGCCGTTAATTGTTTGGCGCGGACAAATGCTTTTCCAACAGTTCGCGCAGGGGAAGGTTGCAATCCGCGCTTTGCATATTGCAAAAAGCCTTTTCGATTTTTTCAAAACTGTCTTTTTCAATATTTATTGAAGGAATGCTAGAATCGCTGTAATACAAGCCCCAGTTTCCAACTTGTCGGACAGTCTTGTAAGTCCACATGGTCCAGCTGATTCCGCTTTTGTTCAACAAGGAAAGGCCCTCGTCCCAAGCCTTTAAGTTGGCGAAAAAGTTGAATTCCCCCATAAAGCTTGGAAGCTCGTAGCCCGCCTTTTCTATGGCCTTTAGCTTTCGTTTCATGCTGGAGATTTGCCCGCCCTTTTGGTTGTTATCGTCTCCGTAAAAATAATTGTGGTACTCGTAGACCACGTTTTCCCAGCCATAATCCTTGGGATTGGGCAAATCGACAGGATCCCAAACGGCTTCCATCGCGATTAAATGCCTTGAGTCAACAGCGCGGATTCTTTTATAGGCGCGGTCGTAAATTTCCCAAAGGATTTTTCGCAACTCTTCATCCGCAAAGCCTGAATTGTAGCGGTATGTACAAAAGGGCTCGTTCAACAAATCGTAGGCAGCGACAACGGGATTGTCCTTGCAACGCCTTGCGATCTCTTCCCAAATCGTATAAAAAAGCTCTTGGTTTTTCGCGGAATTTTCGCCAAAAAAGAATTCGCTGGCCTTGATTTTATTGTTTCGGCCGTCCACGCCAGAATGGTCGCTTCCGTTTTGTGAGCCTGGAGCGCCGTGAAAGTCCAAAATCACGTACAAGCCCCTTTTCCCCGCTTCAGTCAAAAACCAGTCAAGGCGGTCAAAGGCGGCGGCCATAAAATTTCCGTTTGAATCAATCAGATTTCCATGCCAAAAGGGCAAGCGGACGCAATTCATTCCCATTTGCGAACAATTGTCAAAATCTTTTTCCGTCCAAAAGGATTTTTGCCAGTTTTCCTGCAAATAAAGGGCTTTTTCCTTTCCAAAACGCTCGCAAAGGCAGTCAAAGAGCTCTGCTTCCGCCTTGACTTTTCGCGTGTACTCGCATGGCGTCATCCAAAACTCTTTAAGCAAATAGCCGCCGGCGTTCACTCCGCGCAACGTCACTTTTTCGCCGTTTTGCTTCGCCAAAAACTTTCCTTTTGCCGTCAAAAAATCGGAATGAGAGAGGCTTCGCTTTGACTTTTCGGTCATGGCGAAAGCGCAAAGGGCAAAAGCTAAAAGAAGGATAAGGCCGAATAAAAGTGCCGCGGCTTTTTTCATTTTTTCTCTTTAAAGACAAAGACCTTGCTTATAACATAATTCAAGACAATGACAATGACTTGAGCCGCCAATTTTACCGGCATTTCCGGCAGTTTGAGCCAAGTTATGAAAACCGCGATAATCGCCTCTTCCAAAAAAAGGGTGAAAAGGCGGCCTCCAAAAAACAAAAGCATTTGCTTGACAAAATCCAAGGCGCCTTCAGTCTTTCCGTCAAAGACCCAAGTGCGGTTTGTCCAAAATTGATACAAAACGCAAACAACCCAACAAATGACGTTGTTTACCAAGGGATTGATTTTTAGAAAGCGGCCAATCGCGTAAAAAAGAAAAAGATTAAGGAAAAATGCGGTTCCGCCAAAGAACAAGTAGAGCAAGGGCATTTTGTGGGCCTTGTAGAATGGCTCGAAAATTCGCAATATCGGCAAAGTCATGATGCGGTCAAAAATGTCGGGCTTTTTTTCTTCAAGCGTTTTTGTTTCTTCATTTTCCATAAGGCTTTTATTATAGAACATTCTCAAAAAAAATAAAAGCCCAAGACTATACAGGGAAAATATCCTGAATCCAAAATTTTCTTTTCAAAAAGGGGGCGCCTCCCACTATTCTTTTTTATGTTTTTTTAGTATATTAAAAAAATATGAGCGAAAAAAAAGACGACAAAGAAAATAAGAAAAACGACGAAAACGACCAGTTCGATTTTTTTAAGATTTCAGCGGACGACGACAACAAAAAAGACGGCTCCGGCGGAAAGCCCCGCATTCCATTTTGGCTGATAA
>JAILDQ010000263.1 GCA_024689365.1 Treponema sp.
AAGGTTGGAATCGTCGCCTCGCGCTTTAACGCGTTCATCGTTCAAAAACTTTTGGACGGAGCCGTTGACGGTCTTGTTCGCCACGGAGTTGAAGAAGAAAACATCAGCGCGGCTTGGGTTCCAGGCGCTTTTGAAATTCCTGTAGTGGCCCAAAAAATGGCCGCCAGCAAAAAGTACGACGCCGTAATTTGCGTTGGAGCCGTAATCCGCGGAAGCACAAGCCACTACGATTACGTTTGCGCCGAAGTCAGCAAAGGAATCGCCCAAGCCAGTTTCGCCACAGGCGTTCCGGTATTGTTCGGCATCTTGACCACCGACAACTTGGAGCAAGCCATCGACCGCGCCGGCGCCAAGAGCGGCAACAAGGGCTACGACTGCGCCCTTAGCGCGATAGAAATGGTCAACGTGATGGAACAGATTTAGGAAAGCAAATCCGCCTACAAGTCCCGCGGCAATTCGTCGCGGGATTTTTTTTTGCAAGCGCTTGAAATTGCAAAATTTCAAAAAACATGATATAATGGGCAATATGCCAACAGTATTTGTGGATGGAAATAAAAGATTCTATTTCTTTTCTAGAGAAGAAGCGCGAATGCATGTTCACGTTTCGACACCTAACGGAGAAGCCAAAATTTGGATGGAGACTGAAATTACTGTTGCTAAAAAAATAAATTTGTCTGATAATGAATTGAATGAAATCGTAAGAACTACGATAGAACGCAAGGAGGAATTGATTGACGCTTGGAACAAACATTTTGGAAAAAACTGAATGCGCGGCCGAAGTGACAAACATTTCACCTTTTGGTTTTTGGCTTCTCGCTGGCGGAAAAGAATATTTTGTGAATTATAAAGACTACACTGTTTTTGAAAACGCTTCAATAAAAGACATTGCGAATGTAGTTGAAGATGCTGAAGGAAATTTGCATTGGCCTTCATTGGATGCCGACATAGAATTGAATGCTCTAGAAAATCCACAAGACTATCCACTTTCTTATAAAAACTAAACCCCACAAAACATACGGCTGTTCGCGCGAGCCTTCCGCGAGCGCGAATGTTGCCGCTCATGCGGCGTACAACAATTTTGGGCTTACCTATAATTAATCTCGCCGCTACTTGACACAACCCAATAATTACTCTATGCTAACTATAATTAGGTAATAGTAAATGAGCATTGACCAAATAATGATTCAATGCGGAGCGCCTTCGCTTTGCAAAATCAAGCCAGCGAACATGTTTTCAATTCAAATGAACATTTGTTCCATTGAACAAATGTCAAAGTGGAAAAAAGAATTCGCCGCGCAGGGCATAAACTTCAGCCTTTTGCGCTCGTCTGAAAATTCTTTTTTGGTCTTTGTTTACAATTTCGCTTGGATTCAAGCTTTATTAAAAGACCGCAGAATCAATAATTACCTAAAAAATAAAAACTATCCTGTTCAAGAAGGAGCCAAAGCCGTATTGAACGAATTGCTTTTTAGGCTGAACCAAGCCTCGGCAAAAAACGGAAGTTCCTTCCCGCACGAAGTCGGAATCTTTTTGGGCTACCCTCTTTTGGACGTCGCGGCTTTTGAGCGCTCTTGCGGACAAGGCGAGGCTGAACGCGGCATTTGGAAATCCTACACCGATTCCAGCGAGGCTCGAAGAACTTGGGCGCTTTACAAAGAATGCGCGAACTTTTGCGTGGAACATTACAAGGTCGGCCTAAAGGTTCCGCAAATCGTGAACAGTTTTAACAAGGCATTTAACGCCAAATAGTTTGGCGAGAAAATTTTTTATGGAGGATTGTATGAAAGTTGCAGTAATTTATGCAAGCACAACAGGAAACACAGAAGCGATGGCAAACGCCATCAACGAGCAGGTTAAGGCCGGCGGAGCGGAAGTTGTTTTTGGAACAGCCGACTCAGCTGACAGCGCCGCGGTTTTGGCTTGCGACGTTCTTTTGCTCGGAAGCCCGGCTATGGGAGACGAGGTCTTGGAAGACAGCGTTGAAGAATTCTTTGGAAAAATCGAAGGCTCTTTGAGCGGCAAAAAAGTTGCTCTCTTTGGTTCATATGATTGGGGCGACGGCCAGTGGCTCCGCGATTGGGAAGACCGCGTAAAGTCTTGCGGC
Organism: Treponema sp.; assembly: GCA_024689365.1. GTDB lineage: Bacteria > Spirochaetota > Spirochaetia > Treponematales > Treponemataceae > Treponema_D. The sequence goes on from JAILDQ010000263.1 coordinate 2,105, forward strand.
GCCACAGTCACAACAGAGTCTCTTAAAGTTCAGTTGACTCCCGATGACGCGGGAATCGCCGAATGCAAGGCTTGGGCTGCAAAAGCCATCGCCTAAGGAAGAACGAAATGACAAAATTAGTTTTAGTTCGACACGGCGAAAGCGAATGGAACAAGCTTAATCTTTTTACTGGCTGGACTGACGTTGAGTTGAGCGACAAGGGGCGCGAAGAAGCCGCGGCGGCAGGAAAGCTTTTAAAGGCTGAAGGCTTTGACTTTGACGTATGCTACACTTCTTACCTCAAGCGCGCGATTCACACCCGTAACATCATTCTTGATCAAATGGACCGCGCCTGGGTTCCTGTAATAAAAACTTGGAAGCTCAACGATCGCCACTACGGCGACTTGCAGGGAAAGAACAAGGCGGAGGCCGCGGCAAAGTTTGGCGACGAGCAAGTAAAGATTTGGCGCCGTTCCTTTGACGTAAAGCCGCCGGTATTGTCTGACGACGACGAACGT
>JAILDQ010000290.1 GCA_024689365.1 Treponema sp.
CGCAATCGTTGATTCTGGAAAATTTGACTGGCTTGCCCACGCCGATAAATTCCCCGGCTTGTGCGAGCCCGACGAGTCTTATCACGGAATCGCCTACGCCAAAAAGTTTGGACTTGCAGGCGCCTTCATCACAAAGGCGACGGCCCAACTCATGCGCGACTTTGGTTCGGCCCAATCGCCCCAGTCAGCCTTTATCTTGAATCTTGGCCTTGAATCCTTGCACGTCCGAATGGCCAGGCACGTAGAGAACGGCCAGGCCGTCGCAGAGTTCTTGGAAAAGCAGGACAAGGTGGCTTCCGTAACATATTCTGGCTTGCCGGGAAACAAGTATTACCAGCTTGCAAAAAAATACATGCCGGAAGGCGGCTGCGGAGTCGTGAGCTTTGAGCTTAAGGGCGGAAGAAGCGCCGCCGAAAAGTTCATGAAAAACCTAAAGCTCGCCGCTATAGAAACTCACGTTGCCGACGCGCGCACTTGCTGCTTGAATCCCGCCACTTCAACCCATCGACAAATGACAGACGAGCAATTGGCGGCCGCTGGAATACCTGCCGGCTTGATAAGAATGTCTTGCGGCTTGGAAGATAAGGAAGACTTAATCGCTGATTTGAAGCAGGCCCTTGAGGCTCTATAAACTCAACTTTTTTTTCTAGGAGGAGAGAAGATGAAAAGATTTATTTTGTTCTTAAAAAAGACAGCGCTTTTAATTTTGGCTACTGTCGCTTTTTCTAATTGTTCCAACAGTTCTTCTCCAATGCCGATAATAATTCCAAGCAGCGGAATCAATTATTATTCGAGAAACGCTCTTTCGCGCAAGGCCTACATTGGCGGCTCGTTGATTTACAACCCTGACAATTCGTCTTTGTCGCAATTGGCGTCTGGCATAAAAATCGCGGTTAGAACAAGCAGGTTGAGAAAGGAAAACGTTTCTCTAAAGCTAGTGTCAAGCGAAACAATTAGCGTTGACGCTAGTGGAACAGCAAGCGGCCTTGGAACTTCGGAATCTTTTTCAGATTACATTTATGAAGTGGACGGTTCTGAAGTGTTTGGCTACATTGCAATCACCGGCTTGACAAAGGACGCGATTTCTTTCATTTACAGTTACTACCCAAGCGAAAATTCAGCGCTTTCATCTCAGGCTTGTTCTCTTAGGCTTGGGGAGTCAAAGAAACTTGGCTCAAGCAATTCTGAAATAAAATATGAAACGCCGCATATTGCAAGAAAAGGATTTGAAAACGCCAGCTGGCTTACCTTTGTAAACAGCGAAGATAGTTTGACGGCCTGCATGTTCTCCGCAATGCCTGAGGTTAACGGAAAGCCTCTTGGCTCCATTTACGGCGTGAACACGGCTGATGATTTCATTTACATCGTAGGCGACCGGAATGACAGCGACACCGACTTTAGAACTTCGATGCCCGCCCAATCCGACATGGTTTCTTACGGAGATTATGTGATAAACCAAAACGACAGCAAGATTTACGCTGTCGCCGGCGACCCTTCCTCCGGCTATCAAAGCGTCTTGAAGGACATCGACGCGCACTCAGACGACCACGCGGATTACACATATAAGTTGTATCAATTTCCAGATAAAGATAACGGCCCAAAGGCCCTTTTTGAGGCCCTTCCGCAAAGCGTTCAGACTAGGGTGACCACGTATTCGCAAATAAGCGGAACAACTAGCGCCGATTACGTTGCAAAACTGAATTGGATGTTTTACGATGGCGAAAGCTTTACATTGATTGAGGCGGATTTGAGGGCAAAAGGAAAGACAGCCCTTGCCGATAGTCTTAACGCTACTGTGACGACGGCTTATGCCAGTATTGATCAAACTTGGGATGACTGGATTGATTCGGATACAGAAGACACAACTTATGATCAATTGGATGCGGCAAATAAAAGTCATTTAAAAGGAATGCGAAATTTTTTGGACGACCTTTACGGAGAATCGCCCGACGCATATGTTGACGCTCCAACCTTGTTCAACGTTTATCCAGACATCGCGCTTGACCTTGGCGGAAATCAAGACGCCCCCGACGATTACGCGTCTTCAAACATCATTCCGACAATTGAAGACGCGCAAGCCTTTAAGTCTTTTGAGAAGGGAAAGAGCTATGCGGAATACGTTTCAAAGCGCGATGAGATAATCAAAAAGTTCAAGGCTTACCATCAGCTCAGCCTTGCGAAAGTTAACGGAACCAGCATGTCTTCGCTCGGCCTTAATTTGGCCTTGGGCGTAAAGGGAAGCCTCGTGAAGAATCTTGGAATCAAGTCCGGCGAGTTTGGAGTAAAGGGCTTGGGCGCCGCTATTTTCCTAAAGGCCGAGGCTTCCGCGCAGAGTCTTGGAACCGGCGAACATTCCTTCCTTACAGAAGATCAAAGACAAAAATTGAACAGAACCATTCAGACGATAACTTTTAATATCGGCCCGATTCCTTTTGTTTATGAAACAACGATTGCCTTTGACTTTGGCTGGAAGCTTAATGTAAACACAAACATTCAGTATTTTGCCGGCATGACAGCCCTTTATGGCGGAGAAGTGGATTTGGGCGCCAAGTGGGGCGTAAAGTTTACAGGCATCATTCCAACAGGCGGTTACTTTGACACTTGGCCAACCAATGCAAAAAGCGTTTCGGATTCTGTGTTTTACGTAGGCCCTTCCGCTGGAGCGCCAAGCGTTCCGCGCGGGCTTGATTTTGGAATTTATATTTCCGGAACACTGACGCCTAATTTTGGAGTTGGATTTAAATACATTTCCACAGGACTTCAAGTTCCTGCCACTGTAAAACCAGAAATCCATCTTGTCGTCGATGAAAGATTTTTGAGTCAATACAATACCTTGACGCACTTAAAGGCTTTGCTGGGTCTAAAGATAACCATGGGGCCGTATTTTAAGGTCGTGATTCCGGTTGTGAACAAAAAACTGACAACCAACTGGACAGCCCTTACTATTTTGGACAGGGGCGACGGCAACGCCATTGAGTTATTTGACGAGCCGGTGACTTTCTAATTCGCTAAAAAATCCCGCGAGCGCGCGGGATTTTTTTTTTACATATTTCCGTGAACTAAATTCCAAGCCACCGAGCCTCGGATTTCTTCCAGCGAAGGAACTTCGTTTGGCTTGAACCAGCGCGCTTCCGCTATTTCGTCTTCTTGCAAGACCAAGTCGCCGCCCGCCCATTCGGCGTTAAAGGCCAGCATCAATTGGTCGGGGAAGGGCCAGGCCTGGCTTCCGACGGCCTTTATGTTTTTCAGCTCAAGGCCAACCTCTTCCTTCACTTCCCGCTTGACCGCTTCAATCGCTGTTTCTCCAAGTTCAATGAAGCCCGCCACGCAAGAATAAAAATTCCTTCGCCTGTTTTTGTTTTTTACAAGAAGTATTTCGTCTTTGCGATGAACCAAAACGATTACGCAAGGCTCGATTCTTGGGTAAAGCTTGAACGAACAATTTGGGCAGTTGAGCGCTGTCTCTCTTTTGTCGTTTTCAAAGAGCGCTCCGCATTTGGGGCAGTGGCGGTAAGTGTCGCGCCAAAACGCGATTCCCTTTGCGCGCAAGGCCATTTTAGAATTTTCAGGATTTAGGAAACAGTATTCCCTTATAGGAACAAAAGCCGCGTTTTTTGAAGAAAGATTTGCCGTATCGGGAAGACTCTTGATTTTTGCGGCCGCGTAATTTTGCGGCTTTTCCACGATAAAAGAATCCAAGTTGGAAGCCTTTTTTTGATCTTCGACAAAAGCGTCAAAAAAATCTTTGCTTGGCAGCTTTCCGTCAACGAGAAGAAGGTCCCTGTCAAAAAATACATAATGGGCGGCCGCTCCTTTTAGGGCGTTTTCAAAGTCCGCGCCATTTGATTGGTCTAAAATGGGCATGAATGCATTGTAGCGCCAGTTGCGCGGATTATGCAAGAATTGCGGGCATGATTTTTTTTTCGATTGCGCGTGACAAATTTCCCAAGCTGCGCTAAA
>JAILDQ010000331.1 GCA_024689365.1 Treponema sp.
GCTCCCGCCAAAAGGCAGGAGCGAATGTCGTTAGAGGGCAGCGCTCCTCTGTCGCAGAATCCCGAAGGAAACACCGCAGCGGCTATCTCTGACTTAAACGACAAGCAAATTATAGCGCAAAAGCGGAAAGCGTGCATTAAAGCCATGCTTTAATTATTCGTTAAGCAAAGAAACGGAAGCGGCAGAAACCATAAATGCGGTGAACGCCAGATATGGCTACAAACCTGAGTTTCACGAAATATACGCTCAGGTGGGTGCTGCTTACGCTTCCAAAAAAACTATAGCGCGCGAATGCGATTCTTGTCATTAAAGTATTACTTTATTGACAGCTTCTTATTTTTGGCTTACACTTAAAGAGCCTTGAGTGGTCGACCGCGGGGGTAATAGGAACCCTCTTTCGCTTGTCCATTCGAGGCTTTTTTTATCTGCTCAATAACATGCGATGCAATCAATGGCGGGCAGCTTTTTGCCTTCTTCCAAATAAGAACTGATTTTGCGAATTATTTTTGCGACGTCGAATTTGTCGGGATTTTTTATTGACGTGGAATATTTTTCGCTTTCCACATCAAATGTCAATCGGTATTTTTGGCGGGGAAGGGTCTCCATTGATTCGACATCCATGGACACGTTTCTTTCAGTCTGCTCAATGTTGGTAAGTTTTATCATATCTACCTTTGTAAGCTTTTCTTTTTTTTAGCGAACAAAAAAACGTTGTTACGGCGGGAGTCGAACCCGCAATACGAACTTTACTGCGTAAAGTTTCCTCTACCGCGTTGAGGGCATCGCAACAACGGGAAGCGGCGGAAACCGTAACGACGGTAAACGCCGTTACGGCTACAAGCCTGAGCGCTCTCGTCTCCGCGGACAGGCGGGTGCCGCCATTGCTTCCAAAAAAGCGCGGAAAACAAGACCGCGCTTTTATTGGACAGGACACAACAAGCGCTATCTCTCGCCCAACAATCGCATTATAGTCGTGCCTGCGATTTTTGTCATTAAAGTAATTCTTTAATCACGGCCCTTCAAATGTGATGAAGTCCCAGTCGGGCGCACGTTCCATCATCAGCAAAAGACGGTCTGAAAGAGTTTGATAAAAGTCTTTTGCCTCTTGGGTCAAAAAAGACATCTTGGAAAATTCTTTCATTTCTTTGGCTATTTTTCTTACGGTTTCATATTTATAAAGGTTATAGCCCCACCAGTCAAACTCAATGCATTCCGCTCCGTAATTTTTTTCTCTGCAAGTGTATTCAATGGAGGTGTCAAAGTGGGGATGCAAAAACTGGTGGTATAAATAATCAAAGACAATGTCTTCCTCTATGGATATTTCCTCCTTGCAGCAACAATGGCACCCCCAGTCTCCCCAATCGCCTTCTTTTCCCTGCCTTACAGGCATGACCCAAAAATAAGAGCTTGAATTGTATCCTTCTTCCCACCAAGGTTCCATAAAGTCTTTCATAAAATGCTTGAAAACCTCTTCCCTGAATTTTGGATACACGACTCTCAAATCTTCGGAAGAGCGAAGAATCTCTTTGCGGTTTTCCAGAACGAACCGAACGGATTCAGAATACAATTTAGTTGTGTACAAACAAACTTTGTACGGCTTTTGATGTTTTTCCGCCATCATAATGTCGTGAAGGCTTCCTCCGGATTCGCCGTCCCACAAGTCAAGCATAAAGTCGCAGTCAACCGCCATCGCTTCGTTTCGCTTGTGGCAGGCGTTGTGAAGGTAATGCTTCACGTCCGGCGGATATTCCTTTACAGGAATGCCGCGCGCGACGGCCCACTCTTTTGCGATTCGGTCAACGCCTTTCGCCTCGCCTTCAAGAACGGTGATGTCGGTAAAGTTGTTTTCCGAAACGCATTCATCAATCTTTGAGTAAATCCATTCTTTGTCCGTTATCGTTCGGCTTCCGCATACAAACAGTTTCATTTTAACTCCATTAAATCGCTCAGTCGCAAAAGCTCAAAGCCGTTCGCGTCCATGCAAACGTTCTTGTAGCGCGAAGGATCGACTTTGCGCTTGGGAAAGTTTTTGTTCCATTCGCTCATAAAATAATCATCCGTAACAAGAGTTTGATGCGTGTGGCCGTGAATGTTTGCGCATGCGTTCTTCTTGTCCAAAAAGACAGGCTCGTGCGATAAGACGTAATCGCCAAAAAGCAGCGGCCCCTTGTAAACGTTGTCAAAGCCAAGACTCGTGTAGAATTCGATAAAAGTTTTGAACGGCCGCTTGTCGTTCATAAAGTCGTGGTTTCCAAGAATTAAATTCATCTTGCGGTTCCTTTTAATCCTCATCACGGCGTTCATGATTTTTGACCGCTCCATTTTTGCGTTCAAATACACGTCGCCAAAATTCCAAATCAGGCAGTCATCTGGGAGCGCGTCAAATTTCTTTAGCAAGAACTCCGTCATCTCCGCGCAGCCTTTTGGCGTACAATCAAACGGGCGGCCGCAATACTTGATTATGTTCGTGTGGAACAAGTGCAAGTCGCTTGTGACGAAAATCTTTTCCGGCGGATAGCCCAGCGTAAACTCTTCTTCTGTCAGCCGCTTGTAGTCCATAGCGGCGTTATTATAGCGCAAGAGCGGGAAGAGCGCATTAAAGCGGCGCTTTAATTAAAAAAAAACGGAAGCGGCAGAAACCATAAATGCGGTGAACGCCAGATATGGCTACAAACCTGAGTTTCACGAAATATACGCTCAGGTGGGTGCTGCCATTGCTTCCAAAAATATTGTAGCGCTCGTCTTTAGCGCTTGTCACTAAAGTTGTACTTTAATACTGTGTCAGTAAAGATGGCGCAACGTTGCGCCGTCTTAAGGTATGGCCCGCCAAACCGCGGGGAACGCCAGAAGGCAATTCCTCGGAGCCGTTATCGGCAGGGCTTCAAGTATGAACGATGCATACGGGTTTACATATTTATCCCATCAGAGTTTCAACAATGGATGCAGGCACTCCGCAACCAAGCAGATTATTGTAAGTTTCTTCGTTTTCTTTTTCAATTGCAGAAAGCGAATTCCATCTTCTTTGTTCAGCTTCTTCTAGTTGATTCTTTCGACAATATTCTTGATGCTCTCTTCTAAGTTCTTCTTTAGCCCATTCTGGCTTAGAGATGAAAACGGCTTTTGTCATTCCGTACTTTTCGTTCAAATAATCCAACAGTTTCATTTTTTACCTCTCGCCTGATGTAGGATGGTTTCGTTTGTCATTGCTTTTCTTAGGTCTGTTTTATGTTTTTTTTGCTTGGTGTGTTGTTTGCAATTTATATTCGTGCTTTTAAGAAAGGCGCGCAGAATATGCAGTGATTCCTGCAATCTCCAGGCCTCGATTGCTAGTTGAGTCAATTTCTGATTCTTTATTCTCTCAACATCTTCAATCGTGTATTCCCATTTTGTCAACTCTTCCTCTTCCATTTTTCTTTTCGCAGCTGTTTCGCTAAAATTACTCTTCATGATTAGGCTCCTGTCTTTGTTATATTGTTGTCGTAAATTATAAACTAGGGTTTTGATTCGCGCATTAAAGTTGTGCTTTAATACTGTGCCAGTTGAGATGATGCAACGTTGCACTCATTTGGGGTTAATGATTCACAGTTTTTGAATGGTAGACTTTCACATTTGCTGTTTTCGCGCTAAATTTTCCGTGATAATTGCATTTGATTTTGATAGGATACAGTCATTCAAGTATGAAACGAATTCAAGATATACTTGAATGACAAAGTTGCTTTTTTGTTGTATATTTTAGTTATCACTTCTAAATAAGCGTTTCTTTTACGTCGAACTTAGAAGCAGCGCTCGTTGAGCGCCTTGTACCTTAAGAAGGAGGAACTGAGATGAAAGCAGTTTCTAAAACATATGGATTGCAAACATTAAAACCGTCTCAATTCCCAATAGGATTCCCGTTGCAAAGCTTTATGCCTCTGGGACAGATACAAGGGCTGTTTAACGGGCTTGGCTTTATGCGCCAAGCTGCTTTTGAAGATTTTGAATGGAAGGCCAGCGCTTAAAACTTTTTTATACATGCGTTGGCTCCCAAAACTAAGGAGAAACGTATGTGTAAAATTAATAAGCCAGTAATCAACGTAGCGGCAACTGCCGCAAAAATCAAAGAATGCCGAATCCGCGCAGGTTATTCGGTTCGTGAAATCCAAAGTATTTTCAATTTCTCTAGTCCTGAGGCAATTTACGCATGGGAAAAAGGTAAGTATATCCCAAGCATCGATAACATGATTGTCATCGCCGAGGTTTACGGAGTGTCCATTGATGAGTTTATTGTCCGTGATGTCGTTGAAGTTGAATGCGCTGTTCGGGAGGTGAAATCGGCATGAATTAAAAAATAATTATTGCCCTTTAGCTCAGTTAGTAAGAGCGCCGGTTTTATGAAGGGGCTATAATTTGAAGCCCCTTCAAACGAGGATGTCAAGGCCTTGAGCGAAGCGCGCCTTGACGCCTCGTATAAGCCGTAGGTCGTTGGTGCAATTCCAACAAGGGCTAGACAATATTGTCGTGTGGTGTAATTTGGTAACACAAGAGACTTTGATTCTTTAATTCCAGGTTCGAATCCTGGCATGACAACTAAAACGCAGGTTTAGCGTAGTTGGTTTATCGCGTCGGTCCTCCAAACCGAAGATCACGGGTTCAAATCCCGTAACCTGCTCTTTAATGTGGAAGTAGCCTAACTGGTAAAGCGCTGGACTGAAAATCCAGTTTAGATGGTTCGAGTCCATCCTTCCGCGCTTATGTTCTGATGGTGGAAATTAGAATACA
>JAILDQ010000018.1 GCA_024689365.1 Treponema sp.
TATAAAAGCGAAATTTTTTTTACAGGAAAGGCCGCTCATACAGGCGACGCTCGTTCCGCAAAAATGGTGAACGCAATCAGCGCCGCTTCCTTATTTGTTCAGTCATTGCCACGAGCGGAAGCGCCGGAAACCACCGACCAAAAAGACGGCTTTTTCGCGCCATTTGAATTTACAGGAAGCATGGAAAGGGCAAAGGTAAGTTTGCTCTTGCGCGACTTTGATTCTGTTGGAATGGAACGAAGGAAAAAGCTTGTGAAAGAATTGGCCCAAGCCGCCGCTTTGTCTTTTGGCGCGCAAGTCAAGGTAAAGCACACCCAGCAATATTTGAACATGAAAGAGGGGATTGAAAAAAAGCCTTTTGTAAAAGAGCGCTTGGTCAAAGCCTACAAGGAAAGCGGCGTTGAGCCAGTCTTTAAGCCGATTCGCGGCGGAACGGACGGTTCGCGCCTGACCGAAATGGGAATCCCTTGCCCGAACATTTTCACGGGCGCCCACCAATTTCACAGCGAGCGGGAATGGGTCAGCTTGGAGCAAATGCTTTGCGCCGCGGACATAGTGATAAATTTGGCGGAGTTGGCGGCAAAATAAAAGCCGCGTGATTTACGGAGGAATTATAAATGCACGAATACAGAATTGAAGGCGGATTTCCGATTAAAGGAAAAATCACCGCCGCGGGAAACAAGAACGCCGCGCTTCCTTGCATTGCGGCCACCCTTTTGACAGAAGACAAAGTCACTCTCAGAAACATTCCTGAAATTGAAGACGCCGGCGTCATGTTCAAGATTTTGGAAGGCCTCGGCGCTTCCGTAAAAAAAGTTGAGAAGCATGTTTGGGAAGTGACCGCGCAAAAAATTGACACGGCTTTGATTCCTCCTGAACTTTCAAAAAAAATCCGCGCCTCGATTTTGTTCGCCGGTCCTCTAATCGCGCGCCTTGGAAAAGCCAGCATGATGCCTCCTGGCGGAGACGTTATTGGCCGCCGTCGTTTGGACACCCACTTTTTGGCTTTGACAGAATTGGGAGCGCGCGTTGACATCGACGGAAAGTTTGAGTTTAGCGCCAACAAATTGGTGGGCGACGACATCTTCCTTGACGAAACTTCGGTAACGGCAACGGAAAACGCTTTGATGGCGGCTGTTCTTGCGGAAGGAAAAACAACAATCACCAACGCCGCGAGCGAGCCGCACGTTCAAGACTTGTGCAACATGCTTAACGCGATGGGCGCCAAAATCAGCGGCGTCGGCTCAAACATTTTGACAATTGACGGCGTGAAAAAATTGCATGGCTGCGATTTTTCAATCGGCCCTGATTATATGGAAATCGGTTCTTTTATTGGCCTTGCCGCCGCCACAAGAGGTTCGGTGACGATTCAAAACATAAACCCGCCGGACATGAGGCCGCTCAGAATTGCCTTTGGAAAATTGGGCATTCGTTGGAACATAAACGGAAATACCCTTGAAGTCGCCGCCGGCCAAGACATGAAGGTGAACCCTGATCTTGGCGGAATGATTCCAAAAATCGATGACTCTCCGTGGCCGGGATTTCCGCCGGATTTGACAAGCATCATGACGGTTGTCGCCACTCAAGTTGAAGGCAACGTTTTGATTTTTGAAAAAATGTTCGAGTCAAGAATGTTCTTTGTGGACAAGTTGATTGGAATGGGCGCCCGAATTACCTTGTGCGACCCCCACCGAGCGGTCGTAAGCGGCCCGTCAGTTCTTCACGGCGACAAATTGGTTTCGCCGGACGTTCGCGCCGGAATGGCGATGGTCATCGCGGCCATGATTGCCCACGGCGAAAGTTCAATAAGCAACGTTTACCAAATCGAGCGCGGCTACGAAAATTTGATTCCTAGGTTAAAAGCTTTGGGCGCCCACATAGAGTGCGTTGAAGTGTGACGATCAAAAAGCCGCGGACTTTGTTCCGCGGTTTTTTATTGGAGCTCGGCGCTTTTTTCTATTCGCTTTTTCTTGAAATGAAAACCACGCTGACGATAAGCAAAAGGAAAACGTAAACGCAAATGCCCGCCAAAAGCGCGAGCCTTGTTCCCGCCAGCGCGATGAAGACAAGGTTGAAAAGTTTGATAAGATATTCTATAAGTCTTTCGACAAAATAGAAAACGATGTTGAGCATCGGCAAAAAGAAAATCCATTTGAACTTAAAGATGAGGCCTTCGGAAAGTCTGTAATTCCAGGCGATGGAAGCCACAAAAATAAAAAGTATCAAAAGCATGAATGGATAAAAAATTCTGTTCAATGATTCGACGCTAAAGACTTCGCTTGAGTAGCCGTAATCAGGCGCTTTTCTTGCCAAGCGGTTTAGGGAGAAGGGGTTGAGGTTTCCTTTTCCTGCGGCGGAAAGCAAAATCAAACTGAAGTCCTCGTATGGAATCGGGAAGAACAATTGGTTTTTTGCGGCCTCGCTGTTGTCCGCCTTTGGGTCGGCGAATTTGTAAACCGGCTCGTTTTTGTGTTCGCGCGAAATTCGGCTTACAGAACGAAGCATTACGTATGGAATCGTCTTTATCGATTGATCCAAGTTGAGGCGCTCCCGCTCGTTTTTTCCCAAAGCCTTTACATTGTAAGCGGTCATTTTTGCGTAAGGAGTTGACATTGCGGATTTGAATTTTCCGTTTTCGTCAAATGAAAAAATTTCCAAGCCCCTAAGGTATCTTAGAGTTCCGCCCGTGCCGTCAACGTCTGTCACTCCGTGGATAAAAAGAATGTCGTAGCCTTGTCCAGGATGCTTGATTGAAAAATAAATGTTCTTGCCGCTTTCAAAACGGCTTGCGTCGTAAGTTTCGTCGATGAAAAAATATTTTTCCAAAAGGCTTTCACGGGCGATTCTTAGGTAGCGGACAACGTCTGGGTCGCGCGCTTTTCTTGCGTCTTCCAATGAAAGGTCGTTGAAAATGTAATAGGCTTCCTCAAAGTTTTCGTTGTTGAGAGCCTTGTAGCCTTCCCACTTTTTTCTAAAGAAAATGTTTCCCGCCGTGAGCTCTTCTTTTTGCGCGTCCTGCAAGCGGTTCCAAGCCTTGTTCGCCATGTCGCGCGCGTCATAAACGTTGGGGTCGTTTTTCCCGCATAGTTTTTCCGCTTGAACGGAAAGATAATGGGCTCCAAAAAAATCTTTGCCTTCGTAAAGTTCCTTCGCCTTTTGAATCATTTGCAAAACAGACATCTCTTTTTCGTCAAAGGCTTGAATTGTTTTGCTTCCTGAGTTGAAGTCTGTTTCCACAAAGCTGCGGTTTCGCTCTTCGCGCTTGTCGGCTTCCAAAGCTTTTTGTTCCGTCTCAACTTGAAGGTCAAGGCGTTTTAAGTCGGCATTGTTAGGGTCAAGGGCGAGCGCTCTCTTTATGTATTGGGAAGCCGCGTTCGGATTGTTTTGCAATCGATAGTTGTTGGCTGTTTGCAAGTAATCCGCCAAAAGCGCGGGGATTTCCTGCATTATTTTTTTCTTGGAATTTTCAAATGGAAGAAAAACCAATGTCACAAGCGAAGCCACAAAAGTCGCGGCCAAGGCGGCGACGATTATTTTTTTTAGAAGCGCCGCGATTGTAGGGCTAAAACGATTTTTCGTATTCCTTTCTGAATCGGCGAATGCAAGGGAGCATGCCAATAAAAATCCTGTGAGCAAGATTGAGGGCAAGGCGTCAAAGAGCAGCGCGAGCGCGTTTGTAATTTTATAAGCGATTTCAGTACCGGGCGTAACGCTCGCCGTTGGCAAGAGAAAGAAACTTGCTGTCCAAACCGCCACCGCCATGAATATGGAGTAAGCTAGCATAGCGGGAAGAAATTTTTTCATTCCGCTCTCCTTCGTTTTTTGCTTGCGTGGACGATTGCCTTTGTGATTCCCAAAAGAATCAAGACAAGGATTATAAAGCAATTGATTGCGAGCTGAAAGTTTTGGCTTATTAAGTGTCCAATCGAGCCCGCGTTTCCAAGAGCGTTTTGCAGAGGTGAAAGACGGCCCAATAGGCAAAAGCAATTTAAGGTAAGAATCACAAAGGTGTCAAAGACGATGTAAAAGGCGTCCGCCAATTTCCATTCGCTTGCCGAAATTACCGCTCCAATTGCGACCAAGGCCGCCATAATTGAAGAGAAAAAGAGCCATGTTATTATTCCGGAAGAAGAGGCTTGGCTGGCTTTTTGTTGAACTGTTATCACTCCGCTTAAAAATCCCTTTAAGATTTTTGGAAGCGCGAGGGTTTCTCCGATGAGGGGGTCTGAAAATCCGAGCTCGCCGCGCTTGAAGTTTATATAGTTGCTGTCAAGGATATGAATCGCTTTTTCTGAATTGCTTGAAGAAAAATGGTCGCCGTCAAATCTGATTCCGCTGACGTAATTTCCGCTGACGAATGTAAAATAATACAAGCGGTCGTTTATTGTCCTAAAATATCCTGGCGTAAGCTGGCTGGGCTTTCCGTCAAAAGAAAGGCTTTGCTCGCTCGCGGCCTTGTAAGCGACAGGCGCCAAGAAAATCCAAGCGGCAAGAGAAAAAATTGCGATTGAAATCGCTCCAAAAACTTTGTTGTATTTTGGGTGTCGAACCAATGTCAACAAGAGGAACATTGGCGTGAATAACAGCAAAATTGGAAAGAACGCGATTACGCCTTTGACAAATAGCTGGGCTGAAAAAATATTCAGCTCGGAACCTGCCACAAAAGACGTGACGCTTTGAAAAATCATAATAAAAAATCCGCCCGCCGCAGTTCCAAAAACGCAAATTAAGGAGAACGCAAGCAACTCGATTAAGACGGTCTTCATTCCAACGATTATAGCGCAAATATTTCAATATTACAATCTTTTAATTGACAAAATAAAAGACTTTTAGTATCATTTTTATAATGGCGGAAAATAATAGCCAAGCAATGTTTGGCCATAAAGTAATCTTTCTCAATCCAACTTTTGTAGGTCACGGCGAGGTCTTTAAGGATTTGCAAGAGAATGAATATGAATTCTATCTTCTTGACGACATCCGCGACTTAAAAAACGTTTTGCGCGAATACCAAAATTCAATTTGCATCGCTTACGCCGACGAGACAATGGAAAAGCGCAAGTTGATAAATTTGATTTTGTCCTGCGCCAAAGACGACACGGTTAACAACAGCATCTTTTATATTCTGACCAGCGAACTTTCGGCCAAAGAAAAAAAAGCCTTGGAGCCTGCAAAACCTTGTTTTGAGGACGTGATAAAGTTCAATCCGAAAACGCTGTTTTTGATTCAAGACATAAAACAGCGTCTTGAAGATAAAAACGCGAAAGGCCGCCGCCAGTATGTCCGTGTTTCTTGCCAAGACGACAAGGACGCCGCCGCGCTTGCCGACGTTGGAGGCCGCGTCTACAAGTTTAAAATGAGCGATATCAGCATTGTTGGTTCCGCCTGCTCCGTTGATACAAAATACGCCTCTTTCTTTGAAAAAGGAACTAAGATTTCTTATGTGAATTTCTTTTTGGAAGGAAAGCAAATTTCGGTTGCCAATGTTATTGTCTACGCGATTTTTGAGAAAAACGGAGCCACTCAATTGGTTTTGCTTTTTAAAAATCCCTTGCCGGACGAAGACAAGATTTTTGTCCACAAATACATTCAAAATAAATTTAGAGACGCAATCTCAACTATCGTAAACACGCATCCCCGCGACACTGATGATTACACCAAAGACTTTGCGGAAGTAAAAGACGAATGAATCTCCTTTCAATAAAAAGCCTCGTGAAAATCGGCCGTGAAGCGCCCCTCTTTAACGATGTGACGCTTGGCTTGGACGAAGGACAAAAGGCCGCTCTTATCGGAAAAAACGGCGCCGGAAAATCCACTTTGCTGAACACTATCGCGGGAATAATCGCGCCTGATTCTGGAAGCGTTGTCTTTAACAAGGAATCCGGCTTTTCCTACCTTGCGCAAAGCCCCGCCTTTAACGGCGACGACACAATCCGCGCCCACATATTCAAAAGCGATTCTCCAAAATTAAAAATCATAAAGGAATACCAAGAGCTTTGCGTTTCGCTCGGCGGAATGAATCAAGGGCAAGCCGAACGCTTTGAAAAAATCGAAAAGCAAATGAACGACGGAGACTTGTGGAATTACGAGGCCCAAATCTCTTCAATACTTTCAACGCTCGGCATTCACGACTTGGACAGAAAGATGAAAACTTTGAGCGGCGGCATGGTCAAAAAAGTGGCGCTTGCCCAAGTCTTGGTTGAAGACACAAAAATTCTTTTGCTCGACGAGCCCACAAACCATTTGGACATTAAGACGATTTCTTGGCTTGAAGACTATCTTAGAACTACAAGCCGCGCCGTTTTTATGGTCACCCACGACCGATATTTTTTGGACAGCGTTTGTTCCGACATTTACGAATTGGAAAAAGGCCGCGTCACCCTTTACCACGGAAATTATTCCGAGTATTTGGAAAAGAAAGAAAAGGAAATAGAAATCGCAAAGAACACTGACCGCAGAATCGAATCAGTTTTGCGCTTTGAGCGCGATTGGCTTTTGCGGGGCCCTTGCGCCAGGGGAACAAAGGCCAAGGCTAGAATCCAGCGCGACCAGCAGCTTATCGCCCACGAAAAATTTCAGGAAGACAAGGGCTTTTCTTTTGAAACAAAGGAAAAGCGTTTGGGCGGAAAAATCTTGGAGCTTCACAGGCTTTCAAAAAATTTTCCAAAAGGCTACGCGAGCGCGCAAGAAAAACAAACGACTCCTGTCTTGAAAGATTTTTCCTACACCTTTAGCAAAGGGCAAAAAATCGGAATCTTTGGAAACAACGGAAGCGGAAAAACAACTTTGCTGAACATTATCGCCGGCCGCTTGGAAAGCGACAGCGGAGAAATCGTTCTTGGCGTTAACACTCATATCGCTTATTACGAGCAGAATCCAACCTTCAAAGACTTGGCGATGACTTCGCTTGAATACATCGAAGAAGCCGCTGAATGGATTGAGTTGAACGACGGCCGAAAATTAAGCGCCTCGCTTTTTTTGAACGAGTTTGGCTTTGAAGGAAAAATTCAGCATTCGCCGGTGAGCGCTCTTAGCGGCGGCGAACGAAAGCGTTTGTACCTTGTCCGCTTGTTGATTTCAAATCCAAACTTCATAATACTTGACGAGCCGACCAACGACTTTGACATTTGGACGATGAACATTTTGGAAGACTTTTTGACGCAGTTCAAAGGCTGTCTTTTGATTGTAAGCCACGACCGATATTTTATGGACAAGGTTTGCGACACTCTTTTCATTTTGGAAGACGACGGCAGCGTGAGCGGCTTTGTCGGAAAGTGTTCAGAATACATTGAATTGTTGAAGGAACAAGAGCGCGAGGAAAAACTAAACGCCGCCGCGGAACAAAAGGCCTTGCAAGCCCAAAAAGCGCTCGACGCTAAAAATTCCTCGCAAGAACAAAACGATTCTGCAAAACCCAAAAAACTTTCGTTTAAAGAGCAAAAGGAATTTGCCGAGCTGGAAGCCGCCATCGAAAAACTTGAGGCGCGAAAATCTGAACTTGAAACTTTCCTTTCCAGCGGCGAAAGCGACTTTGCCAAAATCCGCGCTTGGAACGACGAGTACCAAAATCTTAGCGCTGACTTGGACGCAAAGTACGCTCGTTGGGAAGAATTGGCTTAAGGCGTTTGGCCTAATTTGAATTGCCGGCTTCCTTAGCGAAGGGGTCTTCCTTGATTTTTGTGTATTTCCAATCGTAACCGTGAGTGCTGGGGCGGAGGCCGCGAACGCGCTCGTTTTCCGCTTGGAGTTGGTCGCTTATCATTTTCTTGAATGACGTCATCAAGGGTTCGGGATTT
>JAILDQ010000101.1 GCA_024689365.1 Treponema sp.
GCGTTCAATATTTGGTCAACGTCGTCGTGGCTTTGGCTTTCCAAAAGTTCGATGGCCTCTGGAATTCCTGACTCGCAATTTTTAAGGCCTTCTTTGATTGCGGCGCAAAGGGCTTTGTTTGATTCAAGCGCGGCGGAAGAGCCTCTTAGCAAAATCGCGTTTCCGCTTTTGTAGGCGAGGCAAAAGGCGTCCACCGTAACATTGGGGCGGCTTTCATAAATGATTGCCACGACTCCAAGAGGAACTTTGATTTTTTTTATTTGCAATCCGTTGGGAGTCGCCCAACCGCCTTCGATTTTTCCGATTGGATCTTCATGGTCGATTACGGTTTGAACGCCGGCGCAAATTGAGTCCAAGCGCTTTTGGTCAAGGCTTAGGCGGTCAATCAAGGGCTCGCTAGTTCCGTTTGCCCTTGCGCGCTCTACGTCGATTTTGTTGGCGTTAAGAATTGCCGTTCGATTTTTGTTGATGGAATCAATCGCGCTTTTTAAGGCGGCGTTTTTTTGAGAGGCGTTTTGCAAGGCCAAAAGGCTCGCGGCGCTTTTTAGGCCGCCGCAAATTTGTTCAAGATTCATAATTAAAAATTAGTAGTTTGCCAAGAAGAACATTCCCAAAAGCATCGCGATGCGGGTTTTGTCTTTTTCCCAATCTTGCTCTTGCGGAAGGCTCTTTACGTAAAGCCAGAAAATTCCAAACTCAGGATCGATGCGCAAAGAGTATTCCTCAAAGTCAGCGCTCTTGGCTTGGTTTCCGAACATTAAGTAAACAACGTCTGCGACGATTTCCCAAAGCGACGCGAAAGATTTTTTCCATTCGTCTTTTGAGACGCATTCGCTGTATTCGTTAAGTTTGTATAGAACGTGCTCTTTAAGCTCCGCGTCGGATTTTTCTATCCAAGTTTTTTGGACCAAAAGAGAAAGATTTTTTTGGAAGCTTGAAATCAACTTGCTTTCAAAGTCGTCGGCCTCTTTTGAAAAAAGACCCTTGCCTGCTCCAAAAGCCTGAGCGAGTGTATCGGCGGAAGCGACAAAGTTTTTTCCTTCCACAAATTCAGAAATCGCGTTTAGAATTTTTTTATCTACATAACTGCTTATTGTTTTGTCAAAAGTCATAGCTTATTTTAGTTGTTATAAAAAATTTATTCAAGGGCTTTTGAAAGTTAATAATAGCATCTTGTGAATTGAACGCCGCCGGTCGACTCGTCAACAGTTACAAGGCCGTAGGACTTCTTTTCCAAATAGGCGCTTATGACCGCTTCCTTAAAGTTTTTAAAGTCGTAGTCGTAGGCGGAATGTTTGTGGCCTTCAAAAACGTATTTGACGTTGCTCTTCGCAAAGTCGGAAATCAGGCGCGAGCGTTCGGTAATGTCATCCATCGTAAAGTAAAATATTCCGCCTGCGTAAAGGGGGTAGTGCATGAAAACAATTTTAGGCCTTTGTGATTGCGACAAAATAAATTCAAGGTTTTCGATTTGCGGTCCGCCTAAGGTTCCGTTTCCTGTGTCCAAGAACAAAAAGTCAAAGCCCGTTCCGCCGCTTGCATTTATTGAAAAAAAATAGAAGGAAGTGTAAGGATAGATTCTTAATTTCCAAGTGTCCCAGCCGTTGTTGTACAAATCGTGGTTTCCCAAAATTGAGTAAACCTTGTAGTCGCTGACGCCCAAAATTTCTTTTGCGGCGTTTATCCAACTTTGTCGGACAAGGTTGAAGTAATCGGCTTCGGACGAATGGCCGCCGTCAAGGGTGTCGCCGATGTTAACGATAAAGCGGGGACGCAAAGTTTCGTCGGGATTCCTTAAATGGTTTTTGAACGCTTCAAGGAAGGCTTCTTCTTTGCGCGGATATTTTGTTTCGCCAAAGTGCGCGTCGGTAAAAACGATGAAGCTGTATTTTGAATTGCTTCCAACTTGAGGAAGGTCTGAGCCAAAAAGAATTCTCGCGCTTGTCGCCCGCTCTTCAACTCCTGTTTCGCCGTATAGGAAAATCGGAAGCCCGATGTTGCAAGACGCAAAGAGAAGGCTTAGCAAAAATGTTTGGACGGCAAGAAGAATATTTTTCAAAAGCAAAACCTCACATTGAATCTAAGCGTGATGTAATTGAAGTAGGCGACAGAAGCGAAAAAATCCGTCATGCTCAATTCCAAAAGCGCGCCGAGTCTAATTTTATCTTTTATATTGTAAGCCGCGCCAAAAGCCCATTGGGGACAAAAGAAAAGAGGGTAGCGGTAAAGGCTGTAGCTTCCAAGCGAAGTGAAAAGCTCAAGGCCGTTTGACCAGCGCTTGTCAACTTCCGCGTAAGCCATAAAGTCCAAGCTTGAAATGCTGAAATTTTTTATCGCGTCAAAAGTCGTGATTCGCAAGGAGAAGCCGGTTCTGCCTTTGAATGTGAGCCCTCTTTTTGAAATCCAGCGCGCTTCTATTTCTTGCAAAATGTCGTGTTCCCTGAAAGAGTTGCTGTAGCGCTGCATGTGGTAGCTTGTGGTCGGACCAAAACGCCAAACGCCGTTTTCGTGATAGCCGGCAAAGGGCAGGTAGTCGCTTCTTATTGTGAGGTCTCTTAATTGTGAGTTAATTTGAAAGCCGCCAAAAAAGCCGAAGGGCTGCCAGTCAAAATTGTATTGAACGCCGCCCCAAGTTTTCTTTCGTTCAATGCCTCGATTCATTTCTTGGCTAAAGTCAAATTGCAAAAATTGTTTTGGGCGCTCGTCTTGAGGCAAGGTTTCAATTACCGCAAAAGCGCAGGGGAGTGAAAGAGATAAAAAGAGGGCAAAAAAAACAAACTTTTTCATTCCGTAAAAAATTAGAAAAAAAAACGGCGTTAAAAAACGCCGTTGTAAAAGTGGAGATGATCGGACTTGAACCGACTACCTCTTGCATGCCATGCAAGCGCTCTAGCCAGGTGAGCTACACCCCCAAAAGAATAAAAGCATTTTATAAGATTTTTTAAAATATGTCAAGCGCTAAAAAAATAAAAACGCCTTTGAATGCGCTCCAGCCTAAAAGCGTTAGTTAAAGCTGCTTCTAGTGTAGGGGCTTCCAATCCACATCCAAACGTCTTCTCCGCTTCCGATGTAATCCTTGCGCTTTCCTTCTATAAGGAACTGAACGCTTTCAACTGTGGCAAATTCTGTGGCGGTAAAAACTATTTGCATCAACTGCGCCCTGTAGCCGTCGGCGCCGATGGAATTGAATTCAAAGTCCTCGCTAAAATTCAAGGCCGCGATTCCGTTTCGGACGCTGGCTCCCAAAAGGCGGCTGCCGTCAGGAATCAAGCTCATGCATTTTTCTGAAGATTGGGGACCTGACAAAAGGGCCTTGATTGTGTCCGTAAGGGGCGAATCGCTTTTGGGAATTTGTCGGACGACGCTTTTTCTGTTTACGTGTCCGTCCGCGTCAACTTGCACAAAAAATAGCTTTGCGTTTGTCGTGGCAACTGCCTTTGGCTTTTGCGGAGCCTCTTCCTCTTTTGACTCTTCCTTTTCTTCTTCTTTCGCGACTTCCTCTTGCTTTGTTTCTTCCGCCTTTTCTTGCTCGGCGTTTTGGCTTTGCGCCGCTTGCTCTTGTTCAGAAGTCAAGTCTTCCAAGTCGTAAGTGCCGGGCTCTTGCGTTTCTTTTTCTCCTGGAACAGGAGCCACGTCAACGTCGAGCAAACCGTTTGACTTCTTTTCTTTTTTCTTCGCTTCATAATTCTGAATGAATTCCGGAGTTGTGCCCACAACGCGCTCAAAGAAATTCGTTGACTTTAAGTTTTGCGCGAAGTCGTCTTTTTTTACGAGAAAGACAATTATAAGAATTAAAATCAAGAGGAGCCAAATTGCGGCGAAGATTCCGTTCCGCTTGGCTTTTTTAGAATTTTTCCCAGCCATAAAAATCATTATAGAACAACTTGAATTTCTTTTCAAGTTGCGCTAGAATTTTCCAAGACTTTACAAATTCTCAAACTTTGTCATTTTGACATAATAAAAGGTTTGTAAATAAAAAAGAGGCTAAAATTATGATGGACGTAAAAGACAAGACAGTGCCGCGCTTGATTCAAGAAGTGGCGATTAAAAACTCCGACGCTCCCGCCCAGTACTATCACAACGCCCAAGGCGACTTTGACTGCTTGACTTACGGCCAGATGTGGCAAAACGTAATCGATTTTGCCGGCGGCTTGCTTTCGTATAATGTCCAGCGAGGCGAACATTTGGGCCTCATAAGCGAAGACTGCAAGGAATGGCAGCAGGCGGACTTGGCGCTTTTGTCCATCGGCGCGATAGACATTCCCCGCGGAACCGACGCAAGCCCCAACGATTTAAAATACATTTTGTCGTTTACTGAATGCCGCATTTGCATCGTTGAAACTCCGTCCGCTGTAAAGAAAATTTTGGCGCTTAAAAACGATTTGCCGCTTTTAAAATACATGGTGATGTTCAACGAGCCGACTGAAGAAGTCTTGGGCTTGGCAAAAGAAGCCGGCGTTGTCATTCATGCCTTTGACGAAATCTTGGAAAAGGGAAGGGCCTTCAACAAAGAAAATCCTAATGCTTTTGAAGAGGAAATTTCCAAGGGAAATTGGGACGACCCCGCCGCGATTATTTTTACCAGCGGAACCACGGGCGTTCCAAAAGGCGTTGCCTTGAGCCACGGAAATTTCTTGACGCAATTGATAGAAGTAACAGACCGAATCAAGTTGTGGCCTGGCGAAAACGCCCTTGCCATTCTTCCGGTTTGGCACGTTTACATGCGCGAGGTTGAATACGTAATTTTAAGCCAAGGTTGCGCGATGACTTATTCAAAGCCGGTCGGAAAGATTTTGCTTGAAGACATGGCAAAGGCCAACCCTGTCATTTTGCCGGGCGTTCCCCGCGTCTTTGAAGCCGTTATGGAAGGCATCGAGCGCAAGATGAGAAGAACCGGCGGAATCACTCTCAAGCTCTATAATTTCTTTGTCCGCGTCGCGATTCTTCATTCAAGGGCGCAGAGAAAAATGTTCAGGCAGAATTTTATGCCTAAGCAGGAAATAACTCCCCTTTGGTGGATCGCGCTTTTGCTTCCCTGGATTTTATTGTGGCCGCTAAAGCTTTTGGGCGACGTTATCGTATTCAAAAAAATCCGCTCAATGCTCGGAAAGAATTTCCGCGCCGGAATCGCAGGAGGCGGAGCCTATCCAAAAAACGTTGACGAATACTTTTGGGCGCTCGGCATAAAAATTGTCGAAGGCTACGGCTTGACTGAAACGGCGCCGATTGTAAGCGTTCGACACATTTCAAAGCCGGTCTTTGGCTGCATCGGAACTCCCCTTTACGGAATCAGCGCCCGCATCGTTGACATGGAAGGAAACGATCTTGGAAAGGGAAAGAAGGGCGTTCTTCAAATCAAGGGCGGAACCGTAATGAAGGGCTACTACAAGAGGCCGGAGCTTACCGCAAAAGCCATAAACGAAGACGGCTGGCTGGACACCGGAGACCTTGCCATTATCGGCATGGGCGGAGAGTTGAAAATTTTGGGCCGCGTAAAAGACACGATTGTTTTGCGGGGCGGAGAGAACGTGGAGCCGCTTCCTCTTGAAATCAAGTTGGAAGAGTCGGTTTACATTCAGACAGCCGTTGTTCTTGGACAGGACCAGCGCAATTTGGGCGCCTTGATTCTTCCCAACCAAGAGGAATTGGAAATTTGGGCCAAACAAAACAACGTCGCTTTCTCAAGCTTTGAGGATTTGCTCAAAAAAGAGGAGACCTACAAATTCATCGATTCAATCGTTCGCGAAATCATCAGCGCGAAGAACGGCTTTAGGGCCTTTGAGCGCGTTCCGAGATTCGCGCTTTTGTCAAAGCCCTTTGAGGTTGGCCGCGAGCTTTCAGCCAAGCAGGAATTGATGCGCTATAAAATCAGCGAGCTTTACGCAAAAGAATTGAAGAGCGTTTTCAAGGAATAAGCCGCTACGTCGGGCAAGCCCGCCGTTTTGCGTAAGGAAATTATTTACTCGTGCTCTTTCGAGCGCGGGCAATCGCATTGTTACTTGCAAAAGCAAAAAGCCGTCCGTTTTTGGGCGGCTTTTTTATTTTTTTTCTCTCCAAAAATGGAGGCCCAAAGGCCCGAATTCCTTGAAAATACTTGACAAAATCATTGACATTAAAAACTATTTGGAGTAAACTTATTTCTATATATCTATTTTTACGGAGTGTTACCTACGATGGCAAAAACCAAGTATGTTTACTTTTTCGGAAATGGCGACGCGGACGGCGATGAGTCAATGCGCGCCGATCTCGGTGGCAAAGGCGCCAACCTTGCCCAAATGGCAAAAGCCCCTTTGAGTCTTCCTGTTCCTCCTGGATTCACAATCACAACAGATGTTTGTCAGGAATATTACAAGTTGGGAAGAAAGTACCCTGCCGGTCTTGAAGGACCTAACGGCGAAGTTGCCAAATACCTTGCCAAGCTTGAAAAGAGCATGGGCAAAAAGCTCGGCGATGAAAAGGATCCGCTCCTTGTTTCAGTTCGCTCTGGAGCCGCCATCTCTATGCCTGGTATGATGGACACAATCCTCAACCTCGGCTTGAACGACAAATCAGTAATTGGTCTTGCCACAAAGACTGGCAACGAGCGTTTCGCTTGGGACGCCTACCGCCGCTTTATTCAGATGTTCGGCGATGTTGCTATGGGCGTTGAGCACGCCAAGTTCGAAAAAATCATCGACGAAGTTAAGTCTCACCGCGGAATCAAGCAGGACACAGAGCTTACAACAGACGAACTCAAGGAAATCGTAAGCAAGTACAAGATTCTTTACAAGAAAGAAAAGGGAGAGGATTTCCCTCAGGATCCTCAAAAGCAGATGTGGGGAGCCATCGGAGCCGTATTCGGATCTTGGATGAACCCTCGCGCCATCAAGTACCGCGAATTGAACGGAATCAAAGAAGGCGCCCTTAAGGGAACAGCCGTTACTGTAATGGCCATGGTATTCGGAAACAAGGGCGACACATCAGGAACTGGCGTTTGCTTCTCACGCGATCCTTCAACCGGCGTAAACGAGTTCATGGGCGAATACCTTATGAACGCTCAGGGCGAAGACGTAGTTGCCGGTATCCGCACTCCGCAGAAACTCTCTCAGCTTGAAAAGACAAACAAGAAGATTTACGACCAGCTCTGCAAGATTCGCGACCGCTTGGAAAAGCACTATCACGACATGCAGGACATGGAGTTCACAGTAGAAGAAGGAAAGCTCTTCATGCTCCAGTGCCGCAACGGAAAGCGCACAGGCGCCGCCGCCGTTAAGATGGCCGTTGACATGGTTGCCGAAAAGCTCATCACAAAAGAAGAAGCTTTGCTTCGCGTAGAGCCTTCACAGTTGAACCAGTTGCTCCTTCCTCAGTTGGATCCTGCCGCCGTTAAGAAGGCTACAGAAGTCGCTTCTGGTTTGAACGCTTCTCCTGGAGCTGGATGCGGACAGATTGTATTCACAGCTGACGACGCTGTTGCTTGGAGCAAAGAAGGAAAGAAGGTTCTCTTGGTTCGCAAGGAAACTTCTCCGGACGACATCGCCGGTATGGCTGTTGCCCAGGGTATCTTGACTTCAACTGGCGGACGCACATCACACGCCGCCGTAGTTGCCCGCGGTATGGGAACTGCTTGTGTTTGCGGTTGCGCCGCCGTTAAGTTCAACGGAAACAAGGTTGTAATCGGAGACCACGTATACAAGGAAGGCGACTTCCTCACAATCGACGGTTCAACAGGCAAAGTTTACGACGGAGCCGTTGCCGTAGCCCCCGCTACATTGAGCAAAGACCTCGAGAAATTCTTGGGTTGGGCCGACGAAATCCGCAAGGCTTCTGTTCGCACAACAGCCAGCGGAAAGAAAGTTGCCGGATTTGAAGTTCGCGCCAACGGAGACACTCCGCAGAACGCCAAGGACGCCTTCCGCTTTGGAGCCGCCGGAATCGGACTTTGCCGCACAGAGCACATGTTCTTTGACGAGCCAAAGCTCACTTCATTCCAGAAGATGATCATTTCTGACACAACAGAAGAAAGAAAGGCCAACCTCAAGAACATTCTTCCTTTGCAGGAAAAAGATTTCTACGAAATCATCAAGAATATGGAAGGCCGACCGGTAACAATCCGCTTGCTCGACCCGCCGCTCAACGAGTTCATCCAGGCCCACTCAGACGCCGAACTCAAGGCTCTTTCAAAGAAGCTTGGAGTTGACCGCAACAAGTTGGCCGAAAAGGTTAGCGCTCTTGACGAACACAACCCGATGCTTGGCCACCGCGGATGCCGCTTGGCCATCACATATCCTGAGATTTACGAAACACAGGTTGAAGCCATCGCTTTGGCTACAGCCCGCTTGGATCGCGAAGGAGTTAAGCACAAGGTTCAGATCATGATTCCGAACGTAGTTTCTGTAAACGAAGTTAAGCAGATTCGCGAGCAGGCTTTGGCCGTAATCGAAAAGGTTAACAAGGCCAAGGGCACAAAGCTCAAGTTCGAGATTGGTACAATGGTTGAGTTCCCGCGCGCCGCTCTTACAGCCGACAAATTGGCTGAGTACGCCGACTTCTTCTCATTCGGAACAAACGACTTGTCTCAGACAACATTCGGCTTTAGCCGCGACGACTACTCTAAGTTCATCGACTCTTACCTCAAGCAGAACATTCTCGCCGAGGATCCGTTCACAACATTGGACGAAGATGGTCCTGGAGCTTTGATGGGAATCGCCGAAGAAAAGGGACGCTCAGTTAAGGCTGACTTGCACCTTGGAATTTGCGGCGAGCACGGCGGAGACCCCGCTTCTATCGCTCTTTGCTACAAGCTCGGCTTGAACTACGTTTCTTGCTCTCCGTTCCGCGTACCCTTGGCCCGCTTGGCCGGCGCTCAGGCGGTTATCAAGAGCAAGGCTGCCGCTAAGGCAAAGAAAGCCCCTGCTAAAAAGACAGCTGCCAAAAAAGCGACAACAGCCAAAAAGCCTGCCGCCAAAAAGACAGCCAAGAAGTCTAAGTAATTAGAGCTTGATTCAAGGTTGGCGCAAGTCAACCTGAAACGAAAGGCCGCCCCAACAGGGGCGGCCTTTTTTTAGCCTTGAAAAAGATTTTGTTTGTCCAATAAACAAAAAAAGTTGGGGCAAAGAAAAAGGGGCTGTCCTTCGGACAGCCCCTTTAAAGGCTTGTATTTTTCAGCAAAGGAGGATTTGCTGATTAGTTCTTCTTTTGCTTGGAAATCAAGTCGAATACAACCGCTCCAAGAAGTACGGCTCCCTTGACGATTTTTTGCAAGTCTGTTGACCAACCGATAAGGGACATTCCGTTATTCAAGATTCCCATTACAAAGGCTCCGACTACCGCTCCGATAATCGTTCCTACGCCGCCCGCCGCGGCCGCGCCGCCGATGTAGCACGAAGCGATCGCGTCAAGCTCAAAGCCGTCTCCAGCCTTTGGAGTGGCTGAGCCGTTTCTGGCGGAAAGAACGATTCCGGCAACAGCCGAAAGAAGGCCCATGTTGAGGTAAACCCAGAAGAATACCTTGCGGGTGTTGATTCCCGAAAGGCGGGCGGCTTTTTCGTTTCCGCCCAAAGCGTAGATTTGGCGTCCGGCAACCGTATGGCTTGTGACAAAGTGGTAAATGCCTACAAGAATTACCATCAATACCAATACGTTTGGAATTCCGTTGTTGCGGGCAAGCTTGTAAAGAAGGAACCACATGATAAAGAGAATGATGATTTCCTTTACTACAATCTGCCAAATGGGGTTTACGGCAAAGTTATACTTTTTCTTTGTCTTGTAATCCTTGATTTCTCCAAGAATCACCAAAACGCTTGCGATTAACGCAATTCCCATTGAAACCAAATCCAAGTGGCCTGGAACTCTGTTTGGTCCGATGTGACCGAATGGAATGTTGATTGTTGGAAGGAAGCCTACGCCGATAAGGTTGTACAAATCGGGAGTGGGTCCCTTTGTCTGCGCCTTAAGCATTGTGTATGTAAGGCCGCGTCCCATAAGCATCGAAGCCAAGGTTACTACGAACGGCGGAATGTGCATCTTTGCTATGAAGAAGCCGACAAAAGCGCCGCATCCTGTTCCAACCAAAAGGGCGACCGCAAAGGCCAGGAATACCGGCATATGCATGTCCACGACTAGAATGGCCGCGCAAGCGCCGCAAAGGGCTACGATAGAGCCAACGCCAAGGTCAACGTTTCCCGTCAAAACGCACAAGAGCATTCCGACCGCAAGAATGACTACGTAGCCGTTCTGCATGATAAGGTTGTTGATGTTTGTCGGCGAGGCGTTCTTTCCGCCAGTTGCTATAAGAAACAGAAGGAAAATCACGATAAGCGCGATTACCATTCCGTACTGTTTCACGTCAATATTTTCGGATTTTTTCTGAATCTGGTTATTTAGTTCCATTTTCGTCTCCTTTAATGTCTCCCTTAGAGTTATTGTGGGCCATAATGCATTTCATGATGCTTTCCTGGGTAGCGCCTTTTGCAGAAAGTTCGCCCGCGATTTCACCTTCGTTGATGACGTAAATGCGGTCGCAGGTTCCCAAGATTTCCGGCATTTCTGAAGAAATTACGATAACGGCCTTTCCGCTTTTTGCAAGCTCGTTGATTACGCAGTAGATTTCGTACTTGGCGCCAACGTCAATTCCGCGCGTTGGTTCGTCAAGAATCAAAACGTCGGGCTGCGAAAGCATCCATTTGGCAAGAACAACTTTTTGCTGGTTGCCGCCTGACAGGTTTCCGACCTTTTGGTTGATTGACGGAGTTTTGACGTTGATTCTTGTCTTGTATTCTTCCGACTTTACAATTTCCTTGTTCGCGTCTACGACTCCCCTGTTGGAGAAGTAATTCCTCAAGGCCGACATTGTCATGTTGTGCTTGATTTCGTCGATAAGGACAAGTCCGTAAGTTTTTCTGTCTTCCGAAGTATAGGCAATCTTTGCGTCAATCGCGTCGCGAACGGAATTGATTTTGATTTCTTTTCCATGCATCTTGATTGTTCCAGTTATTTTCTGGCCCCAAGACTTTCCGAAAATGCTCATCGCAAGTTCCGTGC
This sequence comes from Treponema sp., assembly GCA_024689365.1. GTDB lineage: Bacteria > Spirochaetota > Spirochaetia > Treponematales > Treponemataceae > Treponema_D. The sequence continues at coordinate 11,023 of JAILDQ010000101.1, forward strand.
GTCCGGCTCCCATAAGGCCCGCAAGGCCTACGACTTCGCCGGCGCGAACATTGATGTTTACGTTCTTTATGAAGTGGCGGTTTGGATCGTCAGGATGGTAGACGTTCCAGTCTTTTACTTCCATAATAACGTCGCCGATTTTGCAGTCTTCGCGCGGCGGATAACGGTTGGTCATTTCGCGGCCTACCATTCCCTTGATTATGCGCTCTTCTGAAAAATCGTCTTTTCCCTTTACAAGGGTTTCTATTGACTTTCCGTCGCGAATTACTGTGATTTTGTCCGCGACAAAGCTGATTTCATTTAATTTGTGGGAAATCATGATGCACGTGATTCCCTGTTTTTTTAATTCAAGAAGAATTTGGAGCAAGTGGGCGCTTTCTTCGTCGTTGAGCGAAGCCGTAGGCTCGTCAAGGATAAGAAGGTTTACCTTTTTGGCAAGAGCCTTTGCGATTTCTATAAGCTGCTGCTTTCCAACTCCAAGTGAGTTTACTGGCGCGTTGATGTTTTCATGCTCAAGGCCAACTTTCTTAAGCATTTCCACCGCGCGTGACCTTGTCTTTTCCCAGTCGATTACGCCCTTGATTGCAACCTGTTCGTTTCCCATGAAAATGTTTTCGGCGACCGAAAGGTAGGGGCTCAAAGCAAGTTCTTGGTGAATGATTACGATGCCCTTCTCTTCGCTGTCTTTTAGCGAGTGGAATTTACAGACTTCGCCGTTGTAAATAACGTCGCCTGTATAACTGCCGTACGGATAGCTTCCAGAGAGAACATTCATAAGGGTGGATTTTCCCGCTCCGTTTTCGCCGCATAGCGCGTGAATTTCTCCGCGGGTAACTTTGATTGTGACATCATCCAAAGCCCTTACGCCGGGGAATTCCTTGGTGATGTGATCCATTTCCAGAATAATGTCGTCCATTAGTCGTGTCCTGATTAAGTGTAAAAAAATGCCGGCGGCGAACCTATTATCCTGGAGTTAATCTGTTCGCCGCCGGTTTGGCCTGCCTAAAGACGGGCGCCTTTAGGCTTGCGATTTCCCCTAAGCGAAAGGCTTTGGGGAAAATCCTCTTTCAATGTTTATTAGAGACCAAGCTGGCCTTTTGTATAGTAGCCGCCGTCGATGATGATTGACTGATAGTTGTCCTTGTCAACAGCAACCGGAGTGCAGAGGTATGACGGAACTACGAGCTTTCCGTTGTTGTACTGCTCTCTGTCGTTGATTTCAGGAGTGGCTCCTTCAAGAACGGCTTCTACCATTGTTACGCACTTAGAGGCCAAGAGACGTGTGTCCTTGTAGATTGACATTGTCTGTGTTCCGGCAATGATGTTCTTTGTGGCCATAAGTTCGGCGTCCTGACCTGTGATGAGCGGCCAGTTGTCGGCTGTGTATCCGGCTCCTTCGAGAGCGGCCTTGATTCCGTAGGCAAATCCGTCAAAGGCTGAACAAGCGATGTCGAGCTTTTCGTCGGCATAGAAGCCTGAGAGGTAGTTTTCGGCCCACTGCTGAGCTGTTTCCTGTGACCAGCGAAGGATACAAGTCTTGTCGAATGATGTGCGGCCTGTCTTGCATCTGAGAACGCCATTGTCGAGGTACTGTCCGAGAACTTCGATTACACCGTTGTAAAGGAACAAGGCGTTGTTGTCGTCAGGAGAACCCATGAAGAATTCGATTGTGTAAGAGCGGCCTTCGTCTTTGGCTGTCTTGAGCTTTTTGTTATCTTCGATGTACTTGGCGATCGCTGTTCCAACGCCCTTGTTGTCGAATGTGGCGTAGTAAGAAACGGCGTCTGTGTCCATAAGAAGGCGGTCATAGGCGATAACCGGGATTCCCTTTTGTTTTGCCTGGGCAAGAACGTTTACAAGGGCTGTTGAGTCGATGGAAGCGATAACAAGGCAGTTAACGTCTTTGGCGATGAGGTTTTCAATCTGAGAAACCTGCATCTGAACGTCGTCTTCGGCATACTGAAGGTCAACGGCATAGCCCTTTGCCTCAAGCTGCTTTTTCATATTCGCGCCGTCGTTAATCCAGCGTTCTGATGACTGAGTAGGCATCGCAACGCCTACCACTTTTTTGCCCGAAGCGGCGTCCTTCTTGCAAGAGAAGAGGGAGAAAGCCAAAGCTAGAGCGGCCAATGTTGTTACCAATTTTTTCATGTTTAATCCTCCATATGATAAAATAGAAAAAAATGTTGTAAGTTTGTTTGCGTGTTCGTTAACGCAACAATGTTAGTATATTATGCCTTTTTTTAATTGTCAAATTCTTTTTTTGAATTTTGAACGAATTTTGCAGGAATTTTCAAAAAAAAGGCGAATTTGGGTAAAAATTGGCGGTTAGCTAAAGGCAACTTTTAAAAAAAGAAAAGCCGCCCAAAAAATCTGGGCGGCTTAAAAAATCCGGCTATATCGCTTTTTTTTTAGCGGATTTATTCTTGTAGAGGCTCTTCTTCCTGCCACTTTTGATGGCGTTCCCTAATTTCGTCAAAATCAGGCCTGTCCATGTCATCGCGGTCAAAGTTCGGCCTGCCATAGCCGCCTCTTCTTTTGCCGTTAAAATGATGGCCAGCCATTCCTCTGTGTTTTTGGCCGTAAAAACCCATGTGGCGCGGGCCTTGGAAGAAGGGATTTCCAAAAGGAATGTCGGTTGTCTTCCATACGATGCAATGTCCCTTGCAATCGGCTTGAACGGCCTTTAGAATCGCGATTTTCGCGTCGGCCCATTCTTGGCTAATCATTTTTGCCTTTACTTGCGCGTCAAGCAAAATCTTGAGGCTTTGAAGCTCGGCCTCGTGGTAAGCCTTTAAGTCTTCTGCCGATGGAAGCTCGATTTTTGGCGGTTCTTTTGAATCTTGCGTTTTTTTTGCGTCAAGATTTTTGCCCTTGTTTGATTGGGCAAAAAGGCCTGTCATCGCTACGAATGCGATTGCCGCGATTGTTGTTGTTCTTTTGTTCATAATAAACTCCTAAAAAAAGCGTGTTTTCTCCGCTCCTCATGATACCAATATAAAATTCACTTGTGTCAAAATTGTGTCAAATATAATTTTGAATTTTTTCGACCTTTTTTTTGTGGTATAATGAACTTGATGAAAATTTTAATCGCTGACGACACTGAACAAATTGTCAAAATCCTTTGCGCCTACGCTCAAAAGGAAGGCTTTGAAACGACCGCCGCTTATGACGGCCAGGAAGCCTTGGATTATTTTGAAAAAATAAAATTCGACATGATTTTGCTTGACGTGATGATGCCAAAGCTTGACGGCTTTGAAGTTTGCAAACAGATTAGAAAAAAATCCAACGTTCCAATAATTATGGTCACGGCGCGCGGCGAAGACTTTGACAAGATTATGGGCTTGGACATCGGCGCGGACGATTACATCGTAAAGCCTTTTTCGCCGCAAGAAGTCATGGCCCGAATCCGCTGCATTTTGCGCAGGGCAAATCCGGCCAACCAAGTTGAAAAGAAATTGCGCGCCAAAAATCTTTTGCTGGATTTGGAAGCCGGCGAAGTTTTTGTAGGCGAGAAGAGCGTTCCAGTCACAAAAAAAGAATTTGAAATGCTGGAATTGTTTTTGCAAAACCAAAATCAGGTTTTTTCGCGCGAGCAATTGTTGAACAATATTTGGGGCGTGGATTACGACGGAGACGCCCGCACTGTTGACCAACACATAAAACGCTTGAGGGCAAAGCTTGACGCCTTTGAGCATGATGGCTGGAAAATCAGCACGGTTTTTGGAACGGGGTATAAATTTGAAAGCTAAAATTTCAACAAAACTTTTTTTGTTTTTTTTGACGGCGCTTTTGCTCGCGACTGCGGTGACCGGCGGCCTCTTTTGTTTTTTGATAACAAGGCACACAACCGCCATTTACAAAAACGATTTGATGCGGCGCGGAGAAGTCATGGCAAGAACCCTTTCGCGCATTTATGAATTTTCAACCAACCAAAAAAAATCTCCTTACTTTATGCTGCGAAATTTGCACGAGATTGCGTTGACAGACCTTTGGCTGATTGACGAAAATTTGGATGTGGTCACAAAAAGCGGACACGGAATTCCCCATCGGTCGGAAAAGGGCGGCCGCTTCAACGGACCAAAAGAAAAAATTCAACATGAATCAAAAGGCGAGCCGCGCCTTCCTCCAGGAGCGGATGAAGTCATTCAAAAAGCTTTTGAAGGCCAAGCGTCGGTGACTGAAGTTTTCAATCCGGTTTTGGAAACCCGTTCCTTGACGGTGGCCACGCCCGTTTACCAGTGCGGCGGCGGAAAAGTGGTTTGGGTTCTTTTGATGCATTCGCCGATTGTCGGTTTGCGGGAAGCGATTTTGCAAAGCGTTAGAATTTTGGCGGCCAGCGCGGCTTTGGCGTTTTTGTTCGCGATTTTAGCAGCCGCGCTTTTGAGCCATTCATTTACCAAGCCGATCTCAAAAATGAATGTCGCCGCAAAAAAATTGTCGGAAGGAAACTATTCGATTAAAACTGGCGTCAATGACAAAAACGAGTTGGGGGAGCTTGCCGCAACCCTTGACGCGCTTGCGGTTCAGCTTAAAGACGCCAGCGAAGAAAGCGCCCGCTTGGAAAATATGCGCCGAGATTTTATCGCGAACGTTTCGCATGAGTTGAGGACGCCAGTCACCGTAATTCGCGGCTCTCTTGAAGCGATTGTTGACAAAGTGATTTGCGAGCCAAAAGACGTGGACGAATACCAGGCGCAAATGTTAAAGGAAACGATTCACTTGCAGCGTTTGGTGAACGACTTGCTTGAGCTTTCTCGCTTGCAAACAGCGGGATTTAAAATCGAGAGAGAGCCATTTGACATTAAGGAAGCCGCGCAAGAAGCCGCCAAGTCGATTCAAAAAGCGGCCGCCGCGAAAAATGTTTGCATTAAAGTCGAGCGGACGGAAGGTCAAAAAATTCTTGTCGGAGACTCTGGCCGCGTTCGGCAAATGTTCATGACAATCTTGGACAACGCGGTGAAGTTTTCGCCGGAGGGCGGCGAGGTTGTGATGAAAATCGACGACAAGGAAATCAGCGTTAGCGACAATGGAAGCGGAATCAGCGCGGAAGACTTGCCTTTTATTTTTGACCGCTTTAAAAAAGATTCATCTGAGCGCAATAAAAGCGGAAGCGGTTTGGGCCTTGCGATTGCTAGAGAAATCGCCGCCCGGCATGATTTGTCCTTGAGCGCTCAAAGTCCGATAAGCCAAAGCAAAGAATGGCCAGGCTCAAAATTCACTTGTATAATAAAGTGAAAATAAGTAAAATAAGCGAATCTATGACAAAAAGAATTTGGATTTTATCGCTCTTGTTCTTTATTTCCGTTAACGTTTTTTCTCAAGAGCAAGTTGAAGCTTCT
>JAILDQ010000165.1 GCA_024689365.1 Treponema sp.
ATCATCAACGCTGGCGACGGCGGCCACTTTCACCCGACGCAAACCTTGACCGACCTTCTTACAATCAGACGCTTGCGCGGCAGTTTTGAAAACCAAACGGTTTGCTTTGTGGGCGACTTAAAGTTTGGCCGAACGGTTCACTCCTTGACCCAAGCCATGTGCCGCTATCCTGGAAATAAATTTATTTTTGTAAGCCCAAAAGAGTTGACCGTTCCTGAATACATGATTGAAGACATCCTCAAGCCGGCAGGCGTTCAATACGAATGCGCCGAACGAATGGAAGACGTGATTGACAAAGCCGACATCCTTTACATGACCCGCGTTCAAAAAGAGAGATTCTTTAACGAACAAGATTACATCAGGTTGAAGGACAGCTATATTTTGGACAAAGACAAAATGAAGCTTGCAAAAAACGACATGATTGTTTTGCACCCTCTTCCCCGCGTGAACGAAATTTCTTACGAGGTTGACGACGATCCCCGCGCCGCGTACTTTAAGCAAGTAAAGTTTGGAATGTACGCCCGCATGGCCCTGATATCAAAACTTACAGGCGCGCTTTGATAGGAGAATAAAATGTTAAACGTTGAGACAATAAAAAACGGTTTGGTCATTGACCACATTTGCGCGGGCTACGGTCCTCAGATTTTCAATTGGCTTGGTTTGTCAAAAGCCCGATTTACCGCGGCGCTTGTTATGAACGTTCAGTCCAAAAAAGGCGGAAAAAAAGACATCATCAAAATTGACAACATCATCAACATCGACTATTCCGTCTTGGGCTTTATCGACCCGAACATCACGGTGAACGTAATCAAAGACGAAAAGATTGTTGAAAAAATTAAGATGGAACTTCCGCAAAAAGTTACCGGCGTAATCCGCTGCAAAAATCCCCGCTGCATCACCGCCAGCGAAAAATACATTCCCCAATCCTTCCACTTGGTAGACCGAGCCAGAGCCCTTTACCGCTGCGAATACTGCGACACTCTCTACAAGGCCGGCCCCCAAGGCGAAGCGGTGGAGTTGTAAAAAAGGAACTCATCATGACCATAATTTACAACGCGCGAATCGTAGACCAAAACACAAACAAAAATGGCGCGGTCATCATTCAAGGAAAAAAAATCAAGCGCGTCATTTACGGAACGTTTAAAAGCGCGGAAAGCGTTTTAAAAGCGGCGAATGTCGGCAAGACCAAAAATGCCGCCGCCGCCGGCCGCAATTCCAGTCTTGCAAAAAGTTCCGGCATGACCGAAATCGACGCGCGCGGCCTTGTCTTGGCGCCGGCCTTTATCGACATGCACGCGCATTTTAGATATCCGGGCCAAACGCAAAAAGAAGATTTGGACACTGCCCTTGACGCAGCTCTTTATGGCGGCTTTGGAACATTGGTTTTGATGCCGAACACAAATCCGGTAATTTCTTCAAAAGAGGCGGCGTTAAAAATAAACGCTGAGGCAGCGGCTCGAAAAAAGTCAAAGGTTTTTCAAACCGTTAGCATTACAGCTGGCTTTGACGGAAAGTCAATCGAGCACTTGAATGCGCTGGACAATAAGACAACGCCTGTCATCAGCGAAGACGGCCACGACGTTCTTAACGCCGCCGTAATGCTGGAAGGAATGAAGATTGCCGCGAAGAAAAAAATTATGGTCAGCTGCCATTGCGAAGACCCTGAGCTTGCGGTAAAAGCTAGAACGCATAGAGCCCGCGCTTTGGAATTGATGGCAAAGTATAAGATTCCCGCTTGGGGCGCGATAGACAAGGCCGCGCTAAAAAAAGTTCCGAAGGCAGCGCTTGAAGAAATCGTTCAGAATATAAAAGACGCCAATTCGCTTTTGGAACTTGCAGAAGACGCCGCCACCGACAGAAACATTTTGATCGCGCAAAAGGCAGGCTGCCACATTCACCTTTGCCATGTTTCGACAGTAAAAAGCATAGAGGCCGCCCGCCGCGCCAAAACGGAAGAGAAAAATTACAAGAACGGATTTAAAATCACTTGCGAGATAACGCCGCATCACTTGGGCTTGGAAGGAACGACGATTCCGCAAATATTCGCTTTTGTAAATCCTCCCTTGCGAACGCATGACGATCGCGCCGCCCTCATAAAAGCGCTCAAAGACGGAAGCGCCGACTGCATCGCGACCGACCACGCTCCGCATACAGCCGCCGACAAAGCCGCAGGCGCTCCAGGCTTTACTGGTTTGGAAACCGCCTACGCCTTGTGCAACACAGTTCTTTGCGGAAAAGAAAAATTCACCGAGCAAAAACTTTCAGCCCTCATGTCAGCCAACCCCGCGCGCATTTTGGGATTAAAAAAAGGCTTGGTCGCCGCCGGCTACGACGCGGACTTAGTCCTTGTAGACCCAAAGAAAAAATGGCGCGTGGACTCATCTCAATTCCACAGCAAAGGCAAAGCCACTCCGCTAGACGGAAAGACTTTGACCGGCCGCGTTGTCGCAACGATCGTCGCGGGACAGAGGATTGGCGAATGACCTCATATCAACTGTTTGTCGTAGCCGCCTTTTTGTTTTTTACCGGCTCGGTGCTGGGTTGGTTCATCGAGCATCCCTGGTTTTCGTTTGTCGTCGGAACTTTGTTTGGAATTTTTGTCGTGGACTGCACCTTTTCTTTGCGGCTTGGAACGGCATTGCGCAAAAAGGCTATGCAAATCGACAAGGCCTCGGCCATCAACATTCAAAAAATGCAAACCGTCCTTCGCCAAGACCGCGTGGTCAAATTCTTTAGCGCGCATTCCGAGCGCTTCTTGACGGAAAAGCTACAAAGCTTTGAGGACTTTATAAGCCGTTCCCCCGCAAAGATGAGCGCTAGTCGAGGAGAGAAGCGATAGGGAGGGGCGGGGTCTTTGATAGATTTTTAAGCGCGTTTGACATCACGAAGTTTTGCCAAAGCCTTAAATGCCGTTTGTTGATCAGGAGTCAATTCGGGACAATCTTCGTCAAAAGATACAGGCTTTTTTGAGGCATTTTCTATTTTAGCCAGCTGTTCAGCGGTCGGCAATTGGTTTTTAGTTACAGTGATTTTAGTTATCGCCATAATAAATTTTCTCCTCGGCATTAGTCGCCAATCTAGCTGAAATAATTCTTGTTGAGTCTCCTCGTTCCGTGTAGACCACAAACAAGACCCTGCCAACTTTTCCTAGAACAATATATCTGTCTTCTTCATCACTATGCTTTGCGTCAAAAAATTCCAAACGCGCATTGTCTGTAAAAACCAAAGCGGCAGTAGAAAAATCAATGCCATGTTTTTTTTCGTTCAGTTCATTCTTAGCGTCATCCCATTCAACTGTGCGACCTGAAACAACAGTTTTCATATTGAAAATTTATACCATAGCGTAAAATTTGTCAAGAAAATTTGACGCGAGATTTTATCGCGGCAGGGCGTAGCGGATTGTGAGCGTGGCGCCAATGCCGGATTCTGGCGAGTGGAGAACGGTGTCTTTGCCTTCGTCAAAAACTTCCCGCATCGCCGCGCAACAAATTGGCATGCGGTGATTGGTTCCGGGATAGCCGCCAAGCAAGCGGTGAAGCTCGCCCGAAGTTATTGTAACTTCTTTTTCGCCGGCGTTGGTTTTTGCCGCAAATATTTCGTTCAGCTTTGAGAGAAAGTGTTGTTGGGATAGGCCTTTTTGCGGGTAGCGTCTTTTTAGCGTGTCGGTTAGGGCAAGCGTCGCGTCCAAGTCGTTGTCGTCAAAGCAAGAAAGCGATTCCATGATTTTTCGCTGCTTTAGCGGCAGGGCGGAAATTTGAGTTTCGGAAGAATTTGTTCCGGTCACAAGGTATTCCACGGAAACGCCCAGCGCCCGCGCGATTTTAACGGCGGTGTCGGCGGTAGGTTCAGTATATTTTTCGGCCAAATAGTGGTCTAGCGCTCTTTTTGACACGCCTGTCTTTTCCGCAAGTTCTTTTACTTTTATGCCTTGGTATTTTAATTCGTCTTTAAGATTTTCTCGAAATCCCATGCATATAGGATACCTTATAAGGGAAATTTTATATAAAAAAGTTGCTTAACTAGGCACTTTAGTGCTATAATACCTTATAAGGCGACTAAAAAAATGGTTTGCCTTTATTGGGCAGTTGGAGAAGAATACATGAAAAAATTATTTTTGCTTGCAGTTGTGATTATGGAATTGAACTTGTTTTGCGGCTTTGCGGAAAGAAAAAATGTAAATTGGTTTTCACTTCTAAATGTCAACAAAGACATTCATGTAACCGAAAAATGGCCTTACAAAAATTCCATTGGAAAACAAATGCAAATAGACGCTCGTGAATTTTTAAAATCTTTAGAAAATGGCAGAGTCGTTTCTTTTATACCAAATCAGACAAAGCTATATGAATCAAATGATGGCAAAATTTCTATAAGCATGGAAATTACAGGGTTAACAAATACTTTAGAGAATGAAAACAAAAAGGCAAGTGACTTGCCGCAAGGTTTTGTATATAACCTGTTAACTTTGTATATGACCTGCTCGCTTACACGATGGGAACAAAACGGCTGGATTAAAGGCTGGAGTAACAACTCTAGAAATGGGATTACAATGCCTTGGTTTGAATATAATTTTGATGAGGAGATAGAGTGGTGATTGAAACAGAAAAACAGACTGAACTAGAAAACCTAAAAGCGGACGTAGAAAAAACTTTGAATTTATATGAGTCATATATATCTGGTTCGGCAAATAGAACGCGACAAATGATTGAAAACAAAGGAATAAAAAAAACACTTGAAGAGTTGGTTCAAAGTTCCGAATGTCAACAAGGTTTTAGAAAATTGCATGAATGCAATAAGCTCAATGAAAGTTTTGAAGCTTTAGTTTTAAAACATAAAAGCTTGTTTTCTGAAAATATTGTTGAATGCGCAAAGTTTAGATTGAATAATCCAGATGCATTAAAAAATATTAAATTCGGAAAATAATTTTTTGAGAAAGTTTTATGAAAAAGATTTTATTATTTAGTTTATTTATATTAGCCTCATTGCCTCTTTTTTCAAAAGAGAAGTCTTTAAAAGTAATTAAAACAGAATGGGGTTTTGATATTTCAAATATAGATGAGAAAGGAAATAGAATCTGCAAGGGAAATTTGTTTTATTCAGGAAATTTAAATAATGTTTGTGTTGTATTTAAACCTAAAAATGAAGTATTTTGTTTAGAGAAATTTGCAAGTAAATATATTGATTATGAGTTCTCTTCTTGTGAAATGTTAGATGACGATTATTTTATAATAGAAAACACAGATTATATTTCACTTGTATCTAATAATTATTCCTTAAAAAAATGTGATGAAATACTAATTATATTTATAAAAGGAAGTTATTCTAAATGCCATGCGTTTGTAAATAAAAAAAATAATTTACAAATAGAGTTTGAAGAGTTTTCAGAACAGTTACCTGAAAAAAATCAGAAGTTTTTATTAGAACCTATTAAAGAAAAAAGAAGGTTGGTGGCAGAGGAAAGGGCACGCATAGAAGAAGAATTAAAAAATGAACAAAAAAGGAAGTTAAAGAAATATGGTTTTTCTTCAATGGAAGAATGGAACACTTGGAAAAGAAGATGCTCGCCAACAAATTTTTATAATTCATTAATAATGGGAAACAATTTTCCTTTTGTCAAAGGAGATATTACATTCGTTGAAAAATATATATTGACTATACGACATATAGATATTGTTGAAGGTGGATTCTCATATTTAATTTCTATGCCAGGAATGGATAAATGTTGTAGTGTTGTTTCAAGACATCAACTAAAGTATGCCGGGGGAAATTATGGCGGTTTGATTCTAGAAACTATGCTTTTAAAATATATTGGTAAAGGTCAATATCGCCAAGGTTATTCAATTTTAGATTGCGATACTTTTGTTCTGTTAGAAAGAAATTCTCTTGAGTATGAACTTTTTGATGAAATGATGAGAGAGATTGATTTTTAAATAACTAAAAAAATAGGAGTAATAAGATATGACGACACGAGAAGATGTATTGAAACAACTAGGAAGAGAATTAGAAAAGTTCTACAATAACGCTCCTAGAGGAAAAGCAATATTACGCTTGGAATATTTTGTAATAAAAAACTCTAAAAAAATAATGAGCAACGAAATAAAACCAATTGAGTTATTAAAAGCTGCTAACCTTGAAAGTAAAAATATATCAGGCGAAATAAACAGGGCGTTAAAACTCAGCCAATATGTTGAAATTACAAAAGAGATGTAAAGATATTTTTAGCTAATAAGGGGAGTTTATGGAATCAATACGTATATTGCAAAACACATATGAAAACCTTTATGCAATCACAAGACCATTGGGCAATTTTTTGGAAGAAGAACTAAAAAATATTTCTCCAAAGTATTGGCGTGATGATTATATAACACCTCTTTTACAAATGAAAAGAGTTGATGAAAAAAAATGGGAAAAACTTTATGAAATTGACATATATTATTTATTAGAGTTATTGCGTATAAACTGGAAGGAATTTTTTCTCAAAAGATAATAGGGAATTATTCGTTAATAGGAGAAATGATTTTTCAATACTACACATTCGAAATGTTATTTCGCATCCAGAATCATTAGATTACACAACTGATGATTTTAATAATTGGAAGACATCTTTTGAACAAGCTGCGGAAGAACTTGGCACTTCGCTTCCAAAATTATTATATGATTTACACGAACCAGAAAAACGCAGGATTTTGAATATCATTCTTGACAATGTAATTAATCCGGCATTGAATTGTTCAGCTTTGCCCGAATAAATCAAAAAAAGAATTGTTGGAACTAAGGAACGACTTGAAGTTCAAAATACGGCTGCAGGAATAATTGCGTTCTTCACAGACGCTTTAAGAGCAAAAAGCGGAAGAGAAATTTATGAAGAGTTGACCAAAAATGGTCTTCAATCTTTTGAAACGATACAACAAGAAGTTTTCAGTGAATATTACGGATTTTAAATGTAGTTCCTCCCCCCACACCTTGCCCTCCGCCCCAAAATCCGTTACAATTAACTCATGGCAAAGACAATCGACGATAAAAAAATCATTTACACAATGGACAGGGTTTCTCGCGCTTACGGAACAAAAGTTGTTCTAAAGGACGTGAGCATTTCTTACTACTACGGCGCGAAGATTGGCGTGATTGGACCGAACGGTTCTGGTAAGTCTTCGCTCTTTAAAATTTTGGCCGGAGTGGACAAGGACTTTACGGGCGAAACAACTTTGGCGCCTGGCTACACCATCGGCTATCTTGAGCAGGAACCTGAGCTTGAGGCCGGAAAGACCGTCATTGAAATTGTAAAGGAAGGCGTTAAGCCCATCACTGATTTAATTGAAGAATTTGACAAGGTGAACGAAGCCTTTGGCGACCCGGACGCTGACTACGACAAGTTGGGAGCGCGACAGGCTGACTTGCAGGAAAAGCTTGACGCCGTTGACGCGTGGAACCTTGACGCAAACTTGGAGCTTGCGATGGAAGCCTTGCGCTGTCCGCCGGCTGACCAAGTGGTTGACGTTTTGAGCGGAGGCGAACGAAGGCGCGTTGCCCTTTGCCGCTTGCTCTTGCAAAAGCCGGACATTCTTCTTCTTGACGAACCTACAAACCACCTTGACGCTGAGACAGTCGCTTGGCTTGAAAACCACCTTCACACTTATCCTGGAACTGTAATCGCGATTACCCACGACCGCTACTTCTTGGACGACGTTGCCGGTTGGATTTTGGAATTGGATCGCGGCGAAGGTTAT